>JBEBBK010000011.1:0-15891 GCA_041158405.1 Pseudomonadota bacterium | reverse complement strand
GATCTGCGCTGCGCACCACTACCGCTTACCTGCAGCCCTCAAACCCTCCAGCAAAGAGTAAGATCACCCCATGATTGGACGCATTCAAGGCACTTTAATTGCAGTACATCCACCGCGCTTAGTGGTGGATTGCCATGGCGTTGGCTATGAAATCGATGTGCCCATGAGTACTCTTTATCAGTTACCCGGCGTCAACCACACCATTACTTTGCTTACGCACTTTCAGGTGCGTGAAGACGCACAGCAACTGTTTGGTTTTGCTACGGAATCGGAGCGCGAGGCCTTTCGGGCGCTGATTAAAATTAGTGGCGTTGGCTCGCGTACGGCGCTCGCTGTTTTATCTGGCATGAGCGTGAATGAACTGGCTCAAGCAATTGCTCTGCAAGAACCTGGTCGCTTCACCCAGGTTCCCGGGATTGGCAAAAAAACCGCCGAGCGCCTCTTGCTTGAGCTCAAAGGAAAGCTAGGTCCTGATTTAGGCCAAGGCGTGGGCGCAGCAACCACTGTGCAGCCCAGCAGCGAAGTGCTGCAAGCATTGCTTTCCTTGGGTTACTCCGAGAAAGAAGCACTTTTGGCAATTAAGCAAATCAGTCCCGATGCCTCGGTATCCGAAGGCATTCGTGAGGGCTTAAAGTATTTATCCAAAGTGTAAATTGCACGAAGCGAATACACTCTCACCATGGCCATACATACCGACGATTTAAGCGCCCTACCGGATGACCTTCCGGCAGAAGGCGATCGCCTAGTGAGTGGCTCGGCTGGCAATGCAGAAGCCATCTTTGAGCGCGCCTTACGGCCGCGTCAGCTCGATGAATACGTTGGCCAAACCAAAGCACGTTCGCAACTGGAGATCTTTATTAGCGCCACGCGTGCCCGCAATGAAGCACTCGATCACGTCTTGCTCTTTGGGCCACCTGGTTTAGGTAAAACAACACTGGCGCATATCATCGCCCGGGAACTCGGTGTGAACTTGCGCCAAACCAGCGGTCCCGTACTGGATCGCCCAGGTGATCTAGCAGCCCTACTCACTAATTTAGAAGCGAACGACGTTCTTTTTATCGATGAGATTCATCGCCTGTCGCCCGTAGTAGAAGAGATTCTGTACCCTGCTCTAGAAGACTATGCGCTTGACATCATGATCGGTGAAGGTCCTGCCGCGCGCAGCGTCAAGCTGGATCTCAAGCCCTTTACCTTAATTGGCGCCACGACACGCGCCGGCATGCTCACCAATCCATTGCGCGACCGTTTTGGTATTGTGGCGCGCCTGGAGTTTTATACAACGGATGAGCTCACCTTGATTGTGGAGCGTTCCGCCAATTTGCTCAAAGCCAAGATTGATCCGAGCGGCGCCACTGAAATTGCCCGGCGCGCACGCGGCACACCACGGATTGCTAATCGCCTGTTGCGACGGGTGCGTGACTTTGCTGAAGTGAAAGGCACTGGTGTTATTACCAAAGCCATAGCCGATGCCGCTTTGGCGATGCTCGATGTCGATCCAAGTGGATTTGATGTGATGGACCGTAAATTACTCGAAGCAATCTTGCACAAGTTTGATGGTGGCCCCGTTGGAATTGATAACCTGGCTGCAGCGATTGGTGAAGAGCGCGATACGATTGAAGATGTTCTCGAGCCGTATTTGATTCAGCAGGGCTATTTGCAGCGCACTTCACGTGGCCGTATTGCGACGCGCTTAGCGTATGCGCACTTTGGTTTAACGCCGCCAAGCAATAACCCCGATCTACTTACATAGACTGATTTAGCTCAGCGTCACCTTCATAAAACGACGCTTACCCACCTGCAATACAAAGGATCCTGCAGCGACTTGCAGGCCTTTATCGCTAATCACTGCCCCATCAATTCGCACTCCACCCTGCTCAATATTGCGATTGGCTTCTGCATTCGATGGTGCTAAGCCAGTCATCTTGATTAATGCAGTAATGCCGAGCGGCGCGCCGGATAAAGCGATTTCAGGAACATCGTCTGGGATACCACCTTTGGCGCGATGATTGAAGTCTTCAAGGGCTTTTTCAGCGGCCGCCTGCGAATGAAAGCGTGTAACGATTTCTTGGGCAAGGAGCACTTTGCAGTCACGCGGATTGCGGCCGGCCGCCACTTCTTGTTTCATTAAATCAATTTCAGAAATTGGTCTAAACGACAGCAAGGTGAAGTAGCTCCACATCAATTCATCAGAAATACTCATCAGCTTGCCAAACATCTCGTTTGGTTGTTCACTGATGCCAACGTAATTGGCCTTGGACTTACTCATCTTCTCAACACCGTCAAGACCCACGAGCAGTGGCATAGTCAAAATGCACTGTGGCTCTTGACCATATTCCCGTTGCAGCTCACGGCCGACAAGTAGGTTGAATTTCTGATCGGTACCGCCCAGTTCCAAATCGCTCTTTAAGGCAACGGAGTCGTAGCCTTGCATGAGCGGATAGAGAAATTCATGCACTGAAATTGGCACGCCCGAGCGATAGCGCTTAGTAAAGTCATCACGCTCGAGCATCCGCGCTACGGTATAGCGGGCTGCCAGCTGAATCATGCCGCGCGCACCCAGCGGATCGCACCACTCGCTGTTGTAACGGACTTCGGTTTTATTTGGGTCAAGTACCAAGCTCGCTTGCTTGTAATAGGTTTGCGCATTTTCGGCAATGGCTTCTGCCGTGAGCGGTGGGCGCGTTGCGTTTCGGCCCGAAGGATCACCAATCATGCTCGTGAAATCGCCAATCAAAAAAATCACGGTATGGCCTAAGTCTTGCAGTTGCCGTAGCTTATTTAGAACGACTGTATGCCCCAAATGAATGTCTGGCGCCGTTGGGTCAAGACCCAGCTTAATTCGCAATGGTGTTTTCGTAGCCTGGCTACGGGCGAGCTTGGCAAGCCAATCGGCCTCCAATAAAAGCTCGTCACAACCCCGTTTTGTTACCTCTAGAGCAGCAAAAACGTCGGGGGTCAGTGGGTATTTCGATTCTGGGGTAGCCGCCATACTGATTCAATTATCGAGTTCGGTTAAATTAGGGTTTCAGATACGATAATCGTATTGTCGCATTCCTCAGAATAGAGCCCGCCTACCGCATGGATAAGTCCCACTCCCTTTACATCGGCATGATGTCTGGCACGAGCCTGGACGGGATTGATGCGGTACTTGCCGAGCTTGGCCCCGATGGTCAAACCCAACTCCTTGGGGCAGTGAGCACCCCCTTTGCACCCCCGCTCCGACAAGCTCTATTGGCCCTCCAAACTCCTGGCGATAATGAAATCCACCGCGAGCATCTGGCTGCAAATGCACTGGCAATTGCGTATGCAGACCTTGTCAAACAGCTACTAGCCGATTGCAAGCGGCAGCCTTCCGAGGTCAGCGCGATTGGCGCGCATGGACAAACCATTCGGCACCAAGCGGACCCCAATACCGCGCTTGCGTATACCCACCAAACCCTAAACCCCGCATTGCTGGCTGAACTCACTGGCATTGATGTGATTGCGGACTTTCGGAGTCGTGATATCGCCGCAGGCGGCCATGGCGCCCCGTTGGTGCCAGCATTTCATGCGCAGCAATTTGCAAGCGAAAAAAACACGGCCGTTCTGAACCTTGGCGGTATCGCCAACCTCACACTCCTTCCGCAGAATGGTGCTGTCACTGGCTTTGATTGCGGTCCCGGCAACATGCTGATGGACGCATGGGTTGCAAAACACCAAGGGCATGCCTTTGATCAGGATGGTGCTTGGGCGGCCCAAGGCACGTTGATTGAATCTCTACTGGATCGAATGTTGGCAGATCCTTTTTTTGCTAAAGTACCACCCAAAAGTACCGGACGGGATGACTTTCATTTGCAGTGGTTGGAAAAGCAACTGGGCGGCACTGCATTAAAGGCGGAAGATGTGCAAGCGACGCTATTGCATCTGACCGTGACTACGGCGCTGCAATCCATTCGGGTATATGCACCGCAAACGGAAGTCCTGATTGTGTGTGGTGGCGGGGTTCGCAACACCGCCCTTCTGAATGGACTACGCGACCATGCGCAAACGGTTTTCAAGCATGGTCTTGCAATTCAGAGCAGCGATGTAAATGGGGTCGATCCGCAACTGGTCGAGGCCCTGGCCTTTGCATGGCTTGCATGGGCTCACAAAACAAAACGGCCAGCAAATCTGCCGGCCGTTACGGGAGCAAGTGGGCCTCGAATCTTAGGCGCTTACTACCCTGCTTAAAGGTAATAGCTTATGCGGAGAAAGACGATCCGCAACCACAAGTTGTGGTGGCATTGGGATTCTTGATTACAAACTGCGAGCCATTGATATCTTCTTTGTAATCGATCTCGGCACCAACGAGGTACTGAAAGCTCATTGAATCGACCAATAGTGTTACGCCATTCTTATCAAAAGCGGTGTCGTCTTCATTCACCGCATCATCAAAAGTGAAGCCGTACTGGAAACCAGAACAGCCGCCGCCTTGCACAAACACGCGCAGCTTTAATTCAGGATTACCTTCTTCAGCAATCAGATCAGCTACCTTTGCTGCTGCGCTGTCAGTAAAGACTAATGGAATCGGCGGCTCAGCAAGATCGTTGGATTGGGTTGTAGCAACTTGTGTCATAAATGACTCCTAGTTCAAAAGTGTTTCCTTATTTTAGGCTCTAAATGCCCGCTGTGGCATAAGGGCATTTAAAACGCACTAATACCACTTTAAGGCGAGAGGGCAATTTGGGTCAAGCCCATGGTCTCCGGCAGCCCAAACATCAAATTGAGGCACTGTACGCCTTGACCTGAAGCCCCTTTCACGAGGTTGTCCTCCACCACCAAAATCACCAAGGTATCGCCATTTCCGGGGCGATGGATCGCGATTCGCAGGCCATTGCTGCCCCGTACTGACCTGGTTTCAGGATGACTGCCGGCAGGCATGACATCCACGAATGGCTCATCTTTATAGAATTGCTCAAAAATCGCTTGAAAGTCCACATTCTTGCCTTCCTCGGTAATACGGGCATACAAGGTCGAATGAATCCCCCGAATCATGGGTGTGAGGTGCGGCACAAAGGTCAAGCCGATTTGATCGGATTGCGCAATTGCTTTTAAGCCTTGGGTTATTTCAGGGCTATGGCGATGGCCTTTAACGGCATAGGCCTTGAAATTATCACCGGCCTCCGCCATCAAGGTACCGACCTCAGCTTTGCGACCAGCGCCGGAAGTGCCCGACTTGGAATCAGAAATCAAATGCAGTCCATCAATCCAGTGCTTACCGCCAGTCGACTTCGGCGATAAGAGCGGGGCAAAACCCAACTGCACCGATGTCGGATAGCAACCCGCTAAACCGACTACGCGCGCCTTTTTAATTGCCTCACGATTGATTTCAGGAAGGCCATAAACTGCTTCCGCCAAAATCGCCGGGCATGCATGTGGCATGCCGTACCACTGCGCAAATTCAGCGGTGTCTTTTAAACGAAAGTCTGCCGCCAAATCCAGCACTTTCACACCGGCGGCCAGCAATGATTCCGCTTGCGACATGGCGACGCCATGGGGCGTGGCAAAAAACACGGCATCGCACTGATCCAGCTTAGCATCGTCTGGCGTAGAAAATTTCAAGTCAATTCGACCACGCAAAGAGGGGAACATATCAGCAACTGGCATACCGGCTTCGGTGCGCGATGTAATTGCCTGAATGGTGACTTGGGGATGCTGAGCGAGTAAACGCAAGAGCTCTACCCCGGTGTACCCCGTTCCGCCAACAATGCCTACTTTAATCATGCCAATCTCCCAAATACACTCTCACCAAATTATCGTACAGCGCTACTTAATTTGTCTTTATTCTCACCCTGATTGTAGAAACAAAAAGGGCCGCTTGCGCGACCCTTTCAGCAAAACAGTGTGACCGAAAGTAATTAGCGCTTGCTAAACTGCTTACGACGACGCGCGCCGTGCAGACCAACCTTCTTACGCTCAACTTCACGAGCATCGCGTGTCACCAAGCCTGCTTTGGACAGGGTAGGCTTCAATGCATTGTCGTAGTCGATTAATGCACGAGTTACACCGTGACGCACTGCACCTGCTTGACCGGTTTCACCGCCACCGCTCACGTTCACTTTGATATCAAAGGTGGTGAGGTGGGCTGTGAGGGCCAAAGGTTGACGCGCAATCATGCGGGATGTCTCGCGGGCAAAATAAATGTCGATCGGCTTACCGTTGACAGTGATTTCACCTTTACCTGATTTAATAAAGACACGGGCAACAGAGCTCTTGCGACGACCTGTACCGTAGTTCCAATTTCCGTAATTAATAGCCATGTGGTTTCCTTAGATCTCGAGCACTTTAGGCTGTTGAGCCGTGTGTGGATGCGTAGCGTCGCCGTAGACTTTCAATTTCTTGATCATGGCGTAGCCGAGTGGGCCTTTTGGCAACATACCCTTCACAGCCTTCTCGAGTGCGCGACCCGGAAAGCGGTCTTGCATCTTATCGAAGTTGGTCGAGCTAATACCACCAGGGTATCCGCTGTGACGGTAATAAATTTTGTTCAAGCCTTTGGTGCCAGTGACACGCAGCTTCGATGAATTGATAACGACAATGAAGTCGCCCGTATCAACGTGGGGAGTGAATTCAGGTTTGTGCTTGCCGCGTAAACGGTGTGCCACTTCACTGGCGACACGACCGAGGACTTTGTCCGTAGCGTCAATCACGAACCAATCACGCTTCACCTCATGGGATTTTGCGGAAAAAGTTTTCATGATTTTCTCAAATTGTTATAGTCAAAAAATTACCATCAATTCAATCATTCGCCCTTTGGCCCTGCTTATGCTTGCAGGCTCGCAGATTGATCAATTAAACTGACACAACAATTACCGCTGACTAGATCGGTAATTCAGTAAAGCCTTGAATTGTAACCCAAAAAAAACCCAGGAACGAGTCCTGGGTTGGAATCCACCGATGTTTGGGTGGAGGAGACAATTGCAGAAAGCTGGTTAATTGGTGTTACATAACCCGCTGTCAATAAGGTTATTTTATTCGTAACTATGTTGCAATGCAAGAAATTATTTTTTCATCGGTGTTTTTTTAACTTATCCGTCTTAAGTAAAATCACAAGTACTTGTTTATATTAATTAATTTTGAAGTAAGGATTCACTAATATGGAATGCAAAGTCACCTGGCAAGGGGCTGGAACAATGGCCTTTACTGCCGAAACCGGCAGTGGCCACCAGCTGCAGATGGATGGACCACCCGATGCAGGCGGTAAAAATAGCGCCGCCCGACCCATGGAATTGCTTCTGGCAGGTACCGGCGGATGCTCGGCATTTGACGTGGTTTTAATCCTTCAGCGGGCAAGACAAGCAGTTTCAGGGTGTGAGGTGGCATTAACGGCCGAGCGCGCTGAGGTTGAACCCAAGGTCTTCACCAAAATTAATCTGCACTTCACTGTCAAAGGCAAGGACCTGGATCCAGGCAAAGTCTCGCGAGCCGTGCAACTTTCCCATGAGAAATACTGCTCAGCCACTACCATGCTCGCCAAAATGGCCGAAATCACGTACAGCATTGATGTCGTAGAGGAGTAATTGCATTAAAGAAAGTGCAGAGTCAATCGATAAGCCGGATTCTGTCGCCCAAACTTGCGTTTGGGGGCAACCATTCCTCTAGGCCGACAGTTACCTGGCGGCTCAAGCTCCCTACCCGCAGACTCAGCGGGCCGCCTCATCGTCTGCTTACTTGGGATTGCTCCGGGTGGAGGTTACCGCGTTTCACCGTAACTAAATACGCTCGTCTCTGTGGCCCTATTCCGCACGTCACCGTGGATGGCTGTTAGCCAACACCCTGCCCTATGGAGTCCGGACTTTCCTCCCCTTTCTTACGAAAGCGGCGATTGCCTAATTGACTCTGCGCGGACAGTCTAACCGAGACTGCACGCATCTGCCGATAAATTACTCGGCCATGGACCAGGCGATCGTTTCGCCAGCGCGCAGCGGCACGATGACGGTCTCGGCGAATGGCAATTCCTCGGGAACCTTCTGCGTCACTTTCTGCAAGGTAATGGTCTTAGTATTGCGCGGCATTCCATAAAAATCGGGGCCAAAAAAACTAGCAAAGGCTTCAAAGCGACTTAACTGATTGGCCGCTTCAAATACTTCGGCATACAAACCAAGGGCATTGAAAGCCGTATAACAACCCGCGCAACCGCAACTGTTTTCTTTTAAACCTTTAGCATGCGGCGCACTGTCGGTTCCTAGGAAGAATCGAGGGTTACCGCTCGTAGCACCCTCAACCAAAGCCAGGCGGTGCTCTTCGCGTTTCAGAACAGGCAAACAATAATTGTGTGGCCGAATGCCACCTGCAAAAATCGCATTGCGGTTCATCAGTAAATGTTGCGGCGTAATCGTCGCCGCTAAGGTATTTTTATTATTCGTGTGTGCATCACGCACGTAATGGGCTGCTTGCCGTGTTGTGATGTGCTCGAACACAATCTTGAGCTCTGGAAAATCGCGCCGCAAAGGCTCGAGGATGGTGTCGATAAAGACTGCTTCGCGATCAAACACGTCAATCTCGACATGGGTTACCTCACCATGCAGTAACAAAGGCACGCCCTCTTTTTGCATGGCTTCCAGCGTGGCATAACAGTGTTTGATATTCGTTACGCCTGCATCGCTATTGGTCGTTGCGCCGGCCGGGTAGAGCTTAAATCCAGCCACCCCTGCCTCCCGCACCTTACGCACCTCATCTACTGGCGTATTGTCCGTCAGATACAAAGTCATGAGCGGAGTGAAACCAGTAATTCCACTTGCTTTGAGTTGCGCCTCAATTCGGCCACGGTAGGCATCGGCCAAAGCAACCGTTGTAACGGGTGGGCGTAAATTCGGCATGATGATGGCCCGAGCAAACTGCTTGGCAGTATGGGGCAAAACATACTTCAATATATCGCCATCACGTACATGCAAATGCCAATCATCGGGCTGAGTTAAGGTGATGCTAGTCACTGCGGTCATGGTTTCGCTCCCGATCTAGCGGGCAATAAGATGATGCGGAAATCGTTCACATTGGTTAATGTTGGACCCGTTTCCACCAAGGCATCCAGCTCACTAAAAAATCCATAGCAATCGTGCGCTGCTAAATACTGTCCAGCGCGTATCTGTTCATCTCGGGCCCGTTTGCGTGTAGCTGGAGTAAACCAAGCACCGGCATTTTTTTCACTGCCATCAATACCATCGGTATCGGCAGCGAGCGCAGCAATACCCTCAAGATCGGGTGTTGCTGCAAACAGCGATAGTAAGAATTCACTGCAACGCCCGCCGCGGCCTTTAACGCCAGCCGGCAAAGTCACCGTGCACTCACCCCCTGAAATCAAGGCCATGGGTAAGGCGCCCCATTGCCCATGCGTCAGAGCTTCCCGGGCTAATCCAGCATGCACCAAGGCAACGTCTTTTGCTTCGCCCGTAATAGTGTCGCCCAAAATAAATGGGGTGTAACCAAACTGCCGAACACACTCGGCTGCAGCCTCTAAGCTGCGATGGGCTGTAGCGATCACGTGATTGCGAACCGGCTGATTGAGTAAATCCACCTCTTTTAAGGTTTCTGGAATGAGTCCGCTGCGCCCTTTTTCTAAGTGCGCCAATACACTGGCCGGAATAGCGTCCGGCCCGAGACTGTATTTCGACAAAATCGCACAGGCATCTTCATAGGTGGAATAGTCTGCTGCGCAAGGACCACTCGCAATATCAGCTGGCGAGTCGCCCGTAACATCAGAAATCAATAATGCCTCGACACGAGCGCCGCGCGCAATCGCAAGGCGCGCGACATTACCACCCAAAATAGCAGACAGGTGTTTGCGTACGATGTTCATTTCTTCGATCGGCGCACCACTTCGCAATAAGGCTTCGGTAGTCTGACGCATATCATCAATCGTGATTCCGGCCTGCGGCAGCGTCAGTAAACTCGATCCGCCACCTGAAACGAGCGCAATTAAGATGTCACCCATTTTGAGCTCGCCCACACGGCGCATCATCTGGACAGCGCCGTCCATTCCAGCCTGATCAGGGACAGGGTGACCTGCCTCAACGATCGTAATGTGTTGTGTGGGAGAGGCATGGCCATAGCGTGTCAGCACAATACCTTCGAGCTGCGCATTCGGCCAATGGCGTGCAGCATGCGACTCTAGTGCGGTAGCCATGGCTGCGCTGGCTTTGCCGGCACCAATAACCAAGCAGCGCCCCTTTGGCTCGCTGCCCGCCGGAAAAATACGCGCCAAGCATTCCGGAACGATGTGCTTAGGCTCTGCAACCGCCAGTGCAGCTGCAAAAGTATCTTTTAGTATTTTTTCTTCTTGGTGGGTCATGAATATGCTTTCAGTACCATTCTAATCAACTGCAGTGCGCTCTTGCATTTGCCACATTTCCGCATACCGACCATGGGCTTCAAGCAACTGGGAATGGGTGCCACGCTCAATGATCTGGCCCTGCTCCATCACCAAAATCTGATCAGCATGGGTAATGGTAGAGAGTCGGTGGGCAATAATCAAGGTGGTTCGGTTGCGTGCCAAATTCAGCAACTCCTCCTGAATTGCCCGCTCCGTCTTCGAATCAAGCGCGGAAGTGGCTTCATCAAAAATCAACATGGCTGGTTTTTTGAGCAATGTTCTGGCAATCGCTACCCGCTGCTTCTCGCCGCCCGATAACTTCAATCCACGCTCGCCCACTTGGGTGTTGTAGCCGTCCGGTAAGCGCTGAATAAAGCCATCGATTTGCGCAGCCCTTGCCGCGGCTTGCACTGCCTCCATTGATGAACCGGGTTTACCGTAGGCGATGTTGTATCCGATAGTGTCATTAAACAAAACTGTATCTTGTGGCACGATGCCAATCGCGCTGCGTAAACTGGCTTGCTGAACCGCATCAATACCCTGACCATCGATTTCGATGCGGCCGCTTTGAATATCGTAAAAGCGAAATAGCAAACGGGCTAAGGTGCTCTTACCAGCCCCACTTTGACCAACCACTGCTGTAATGGTTCCTGCTGGAATCGTAAAGCTAATGTCATGCAAAATGGGCCGCTTTTTTTCATAATAAAAAGAGACGTGCTCAAAGCAAACCTGAGGTCCCGTGTCGTAATTCGTAATGTGTAGAAGCGGAGCATTGGGTTTGTCGGCAATCTCCCGATCGGTACTCAATAGGGTAAACATGCGATCCATGTCGGTAATGGCTTGCTTGATTTCTCGGTAAATCACGCCTAGGAAATTCAATGGGATGTACAACTGAATCATCAGTGTATTGACGAGCACGAGGTCACCCAAGGTCATCGTGCCATTACTAACACCAATCGTAGCGCGCCACAGAATTAAAACGAGGCCAATGGCTATGATGATTTGCTGGCCTAAGTTCAAAACCGCCAATGACTTTTGCGACTGGATGGCTGCGGTTTGGTAGCGCACTAAATTATCGTCATAGCGACGCGATTCAAACTGCTCATTACCAAAATACTTAACGGTCTCAAAATTCAATAAGGAATCGATGGCCTTTTGATTTGCCTTCGAATCCATGTCATTCATGGTCTTTCTAAAATGCGTTCGCCACTCGGTCACCATGACGGTAAAAATAATATAGAGGACTAAGGCTACAAAGGTGATAACAGCAAACCAAATATCGTAGGCATACGCTAAGTAGCCCAGCACCAAACAAAACTCAATTAGGGTTGGCAGGATGCTGTAAAGCGAATACGAGATCAGCGACTGGATACCGCGGGTGCCGCGCTCAATATCACGACTGACTCCACCCGTTTGGCGCGCCAAATGAAAACTCAGCGCTAAGGAATGCAAATGATTAAATACCTGTAAGGCTACCTTGCGCACCGCATTTTGGGTGACGCGTGCAAATAAGGCTTCACGCAATTCGTTAAACAGAGAAGCAGATACACGCAACGCTCCGTAGGCCAGAATTAAACCAACTGGCACGAGCATCAACGCTTGCGTTGCATCCACTTTAGTATTGAGTGTATCGATCAAATCCTTTAAGAGGATCGGAATACCAAGGTTTGCAAATTTGGCCGCAATCAAACACGATAGCGCCAATGCCACGCGCACCTTATGCTCTAGTAAATAGGGCAGTAAATCTCGGATGACGCGCCAATCCCCCCGCGTGAATGCGTTTACTTTTGGGGTGCCGGCAGAATCGGCTGCTACAGGGTGGGAGTTGGGTCTCATCAAGCTATCTTAGTGATGAATGGTCTACTTTGCTGCATTAATAGCTTGCAAGCGCAGGATGGCTGCACCATTGCTTTCGGAGAAACAGCGCTTTGCTGCCTCAGCATAGGGCAGCCATTCAAAGGCGGTGTGCTCTCGTGGCGCTAAGTGCACCGGGGTATTTATGGGGACCGCTAACGTAAACCAATGTTCGCGATTTTGGGTGACGCCGGGTGTATAGCGATAACGCCAATCGGGGTAAATCTCATAATCAATGGCGTGCTGCATATCCTGCAGCGCATCAGACGGCAATGCAGTGACATCAATGCCTGTCTCTTCAAGCACCTCTCGAATGGCAGCCTCACGGGTGGGTTCATCCGGAAAATCGAGGCTGCCGGTCACCGACTGCCAAAATCCGGGGCGATCCGTGCGCTCGATCAGTAAAACTTCGCCATTCGCATTGTGAATCACAACCAATACTGAAATGGGGATTTTCACTTTCATATTGCCAGCATCGGTGATGCTCATTTAATACGAAGTTTTCTAAATAAAATACCCAGATAGTATTTTCTTATAAATTCAAATTTAGATTTGAAAGAAATGGCATAGTCATTTGTATTGCACACATACCAACTATTTAATCCTGTTCTCAGCAAAAAGTCATAGCCATTCGCAGTCATGAACTTATGCTTATCCTGCGAAGTGACA
Source organism: Pseudomonadota bacterium (assembly GCA_041158405.1). Classification (GTDB taxonomy): domain Bacteria; phylum Pseudomonadota; class Gammaproteobacteria; order Burkholderiales; family Burkholderiaceae; genus Polynucleobacter. Next base: position 3,041 of record JBEBBK010000011.1, on the reverse strand, counting down.
TGATCCTCTAGCAGAACCAATTTAGGCTTCCACCTTTGAATGTCAAACCCTTTAAACAACTCTATTTCATGACCCTCGACATCAATCGATAACAGATCAAAATTTACGTCGATATTATTTTCTTCCAATATTGAATCAAGGGTTCTAGTTTCGATGTGTATAACATCTTGCTTCACCTTGTTTGTATGAATTAACTTACTTTCTAACGTTGAACAAACGCCAAATGATATTAGGGGGAGGATTTTTTTATGGTTTTCTTTACTCGAACAGGCATATGGAACAACTGTGGAAGTCCTATGCTCTCTCAAAAGCGCACACATATTGGGCAGTGGTTCAATTAAAAGGCCCTTCCAGCCCAATTGCTCTAAATGATAGGACTGCGACTCTATAAATGGATCATTTGCTCCAACATCAACAAAAATACCATTTGTCTTACCACTGAAAAAAGACTGTACGCACTCCTGCTCAAGCGCTGGCGGAACTTTATTGTTGTAAATCGTTTTACTTTGAAAATTGACATACTGACTGAGAAGATTTTTCATAGTTGCATTCTTAATGTGCTGCCATCCATCAAATCGGCCAAAAATTATCAAGGCCAACTAAATCAAAGAAAATTCAACCTGCAGTAATAGATTCTCTAGAGCATTAACTAAGTAGTTGGCGCAGCTTGACGCAAACGAATATGCAACTCGCGTAACTGGCGTTCGTCCACTGGACTTGGGGCCTGAGTTAAGAGGCATTGCGCACGCTGGGTTTTTGGGAAGGCAATGACATCGCGAATCGATTCGGAGCCCGTCATCATGGTGACAATCCGGTCCAAACCAAAGGCGATACCGCCGTGGGGAGGCGCGCCGTACTGCAACGCGTCCAATAAGAAACCAAACTTGGCTTGCGCCTCTTCAGGACCAATGTTCAAGGCGCGGAATACCTGACTCTGTACTGCCTCTTGATGAATTCGTACCGAACCGCCACCGATTTCACTGCCGTTGAGCACCATGTCATAGGCTTTTGCTAAGCACTTACCGGGATTCGTTTCCAGAAACTGCATGTGCTCATCTTTAGGGCTAGTGAATGGGTGATGGCAAGCAACCCAGCGCCCTTCACCGTCGTCGTAATCAAACATCGGGAAGTCAACTACCCACAATGGCTTCCATGCGTCAGTGAAGAGGCCGTGGGCTTTGCCCCAGGCCGACAAGCCAATGCGCAAACGCAGGTTACCGATGGCATCATTGACGACCTTGACCTTATCAGCACCAAAGAAAATAATGTCGCCATCTTGGGAATTGGTGCGCTTCAAGATACCGTCAATTGCAGCATCGTGTAGATTCTTAACAATCGGTGACTGCAAGCCATTGCGGCCTTCGCTCACTGAGTTCACCTTAATCCACGCCAAACCCTTCGCGCCATAAATAGCGACGAACTGGGTGTAATCGTCAATTTCGCTACGACTAATCTCAGCGCCGCCCGGAATGCGTAAGGCAACCACTCGGCCATCATCTTGATTGGCCGGACCAGAGAAGACTTTAAAGTCCACATCCTTCATCAAGTCTGTTACTTCGGTGAACTCCAGGTTCACGCGCAGATCTGGCTTATCGGAACCAAAGCGCGCCATGCCTTCCGAGTAGGGCATCACTGGGAATGGGTTTGGCAAATCAACATTCATCACGGTCTTGAAAATATGGCGTGCCATGTTTTCAAACAGATCGCGGATCTCCAATTCATTTAAAAAGGATGTTTCGCAATCGATCTGAGTAAATTCAGGTTGGCGATCGGCACGCAAATCTTCGTCACGGAAGCATTTGGTAATTTGGTAATAACGCTCAAAACCAGCAACCATCAATAACTGCTTAAACAACTGGGGCGACTGGGGCAAGGCAAAGAATTGCCCGTCATGCACGCGCGATGGTACTAAGTAATCGCGCGCTCCCTCTGGGGTACTTTTGGTCAACATCGGCGTTTCAATATCGATAAATCCAGCGGCGTCCAAGTAGCGGCGGGTTTCCATGGCGACGTTGTAACGCAGGCGCAAATTCTTTTGCATTTGCGGACGACGCAAGTCTAATACTCGGTGGGTAAGGCGTGTAGTCTCAGACAGGTTCTCATCGTCCAGCTGAAATGGCGGCGTAACCGATGCATTCAAGATCACGAGCTCATGGCACAAAATCTCGACCTTACCGCTCACTAGATCCGCATTTTCAGTACCTGCTGGGCGGGCACGCACGAGGCCTTTAATCTGAATGCAAAATTCATTGCGTACCTGCTCAGCAAGCGCAAACATAGCGGCACGATCAGGATCGCATACCACCTGAACAAAACCCTCGCGGTCGCGCAAGTCAATAAAGATAACTCCGCCATGGTCGCGGCGGCGATTAACCCAGCCAGCCAATGTGACTTCTGTACCAATAAGTTTTTCCTTTACCTGACCGCAGGCATGGCTTCGCATCGACATAACGTTCCTATGAATCTATATTTTTTGTAAGTGTGGGGGCATTCGTGCGAACACCGGGTGGCACAGAGCCCATTGAAACAATGTGCTTCAAGGCCTCTTCTACTGTCATGTCCAGCTCAATGACAGAAGACCGGGGAACAATCATGAAAAATCCAGACGTGGGATTTGGGGTGGTAGGCAAGAATACATTAACGTAATCGTCGCCGACTTTAGAGCTGATTTCTGCAGCGGGTGTACCGGTCTGAAATGCAATCGCCCACGAATTAGGATGGGGATAGCGAATTAACAAGGCTTTTCGAAAAGCCTGACCACTGCCAGAAAATAAGGTCGAGGAAACTTGTTTGACGCTCGAATAAATCGAACGCACAATCGGAATGCGATTCACCTGCTTATCCCAAACGCGCACCCACCACTGACCTGCAAAACTAATCGCAAGAAGGCCGGTGACCATGATGACGCCGATCACAATCAGAACGCCAATCGCTGGAATCTCACGGAAATGCTTTAAGTCGGGGGAGAACTCACCAGGGGAAAGGGTGATGATGGCCATCATGACCGAACCAAAGATACTCTCGAGCAGACCCAAACCCCA
>JBEBBK010000010.1:0-16770 GCA_041158405.1 Pseudomonadota bacterium | reverse complement strand
TTACTTGAGCTAAAACAACGCCATCAAAAATACCAAGATACGCCCTACTCCTTGGAGCCCAATTGCAAAGAGAGTCCAGGCGGCTTGCGGGATATCCAAATTATTACTTGGGTGAGTAAAGCAGCGCAGTTTGGTAATGGCTTTCAGGATCTATATAAAAAAGGGGTCATTACCCGGCACGAGCTAACTGAGATCAAGCGCAATAAACGCCTACTCGAAACCATTCGTGCTCACTTGCATTTACTCGCAAAGCGCCGTCAGGATGTATTGGCATTTGATTTGCAGGCGCCACTCGCTAATGCAATGGGAATAGAGGCCGAGAGCAATCGCGCGGCGAGCGAAGCTATTATGCGCCGCTATTACTGGGCAGCAAAAGCCGTTACTCAGCTCAATGATGTGCTGCTGCAAAACATTGAAGCCTTGCTATTCCCTCAAGAATCAAAAACAACCCACGCTATTCCTGGGCAAGAGAATCAATTCTTTATTGAGCGTCAAGGCTTGCTCGATATCACCGATCCCATGCTCTACGAGAAACACCCCGAGCAGATTCTCAGAACCTTTTTAGTCTTTACCCAATCGCCCACCTTAACCGGCCTCTCTGCAACCATCTTTAGAGCGCTCTACAACGTACGCAAAGGCATGGACAGTCAGTGGCGTAAGGATCCTGCGAACCGCGCACTATTCATGGAAATACTCAAACAGCCAGACGGGGTCACGCGCGCCTTCCAGTTGATGAACCGCACCAGCGTATTAGGTCGTTACTTACCTGCCTTCCGAAAAATTGTCGGGCAAATGCAGCATGATTTATTTCACGTCTATACCGTTGATCAACACATCTTGATGGTGCTACGCAATGTGCGTCGCTTCATGATCATGGAACACACCCATGAGTTTCCCTACTGCAGCAACTTAATTGCCAACTTTGATAAACCCTGGCTTATTGTCTTGGCAGCCCTCTTTCATGACATCGCTAAGGGCCGTGGCGGCGATCATTCCGAGTTAGGCATGCGCGATATGCGGCAGTTTGCTAAAGACCATGGCCTTAGCAAAGCCGATACCGAACTTTTGGTTTGGTTGGTAGCGAAGCACTTGAAGATGAGTCAAGTAGCACAAAAACAAGATATCTCGGATCCCGATGTAGTCGCGCATTTTGCCAAAGAGATGGGCGATGAGCGTCATCTGACTGCACTCTATTTACTAACTGTCGCGGATGTCAGAGGCACCAGCCCCAAGGTTTGGAATGCCTGGAAAGCCAAGCTGCTAGAGGACCTCTACCGAGCCACCTTACGGGTGCTGGGTGGCGCCAAAACCGATGCCACATCGGAATTAGCCCAACACCAAGAAGAATCACGACGTAATCTGAGATTGAATGGAATTGAAGACGAAGCATATGCCGACTTATGGCAAAAATTGGATGTTGCCTTTTTCTTGCGCCAAGATGCAGGTGATATTGCCTGGCTGACCCGGCATCTATTTAATCGCGTCAACAGTACCGAGCCAGTGGTGCGCGCCAGATTATCGACAGTGGGCGAAGGCTTGCAAGTTGCCGTCTACATGCCAGATCAAGCCGATCTATTTGCCCGTATCTGCGCCTACTTTGAGCGGCATGGCTTTTCCATCTGGGATGCGCGTATTCATACGACGCGCCATGGATATGCGCTGGACACCTTTCAAGTTACGGGCATGAATCGCCTAACCGAAACTGGCAGTTACCGTGACCTCATTCAGCTGGTGGAATACGAACTCAAGACAGCGCTTGAAAAAAGCGACGTGCTACCAGCGCCAAGTATGGGTCGCCTATCCAGGCAGTCCCGCAGCTTTCCAGTACAAGCTAGGGTCAATATGCAACCCGATGATCGGGGTCAATACGTCGTGCTATCCCTATCAGCTAGCGATCGCACCGGGCTTATTTATGCAGTGGCACAAGTCCTTGCAAAACACCGTGTATCGATCCACACCGCTCGCATTAATACCTTGGGAGAGCGTGTGGAAGACGTATTGCTGCTCAATGCTGAAGAGCTGAGCAAAAATCCAAAGCTGCAAATCCAGATTGAAACTGAAATCCTAGATGTACTAGCAAGCTAGCGCGTAAGCGCAATCAGAATTGCTTTACTCCTACCCTAGCAAACCCAGCATCGTCGCCTCATCAATCACAGGCACGCCAAGTTCTTCCGCTTTAGTAAGTTTGCTACCTGCGTCATCGCCTGCCACAACGTAATCGGTCTTTTTGGAAACGGAGCCGGCTACTTTGGCGCCAGCGCGCTCAAGGCGTTCTTTCGCCTCATCCCGCGATAAAGTGGGCAGCGTGCCCGTCAGTACAAATGTTTTACCCGCCACGGCTGCGCTGACCTTTTTTTCTTCTACGCTGAGCACCATGCCCGATGCTAGCAATTGCTCAATCACTTCACGGTTGTGGGGCTCCTGCATAAAGCCCGTAATCGAATCCGCAACGACGGGGCCCACATCATGAACCATTAGCAGGTCCTCGCCTGTGGCGTCCATCAGGGCATGCATATCGCGATAGTGATTAGCCAAATCTTTTGCCGTGGTTTCACCGACATGACGAATGCCCAAGGCAAATATGAAGCGGGCCAAGGTGGTTGTTCGCGATTGATTAATCGCCTGAATTAAATTATCAGCCGATTTCTCACCCATTCGCTCCAAATTGGCTAGAGCCGTAAATCCCAGTCGGTATAAATCGGCTGGCGTACGAACGAGATTGTTATCTACCAGTTGATCGACAATCTTTTCTCCAAGGCCTTCAATGTCCATGGCGCGCCGATGCGCAAAATGGACTAAGGCCTGCTTACGCTGCGCGCCACAAAATAATCCCCCACTGCAGCGCGCAATGGCCTCATCCGCTACGCGCTCAATGTGCGAGTCACATACGGGGCAACGGGTTGGCATCTCAAATGCGCTGGTTTGAGTGGGGCGACGCTCTAGCACCACCGACACCACTTCGGGTATCACATCACCCGCACGCCGCACCACTACGGTATCACCAATTCGTACGTCTTTACGCTTCACTTCATCTTCGTTGTGTAGCGTGGCATTGGTAACAGTGACGCCGCCCACCTCTACCGGAGATAGTCTTGCTACTGGGGTAATCGCACCAGTGCGGCCGACCTGCACATCAATTCCGAGTACGGTCGTGAGGGCTTCTTGAGCTGGGTATTTGTGAGCCAAGGCAAAGCGTGGCGCCCGTGAAACAAAGCCAAGCTGGGCTTGCTCAGCAAAGGAATTGACTTTGTAGACAACTCCATCAATGTCATAGGGCAAACTATCGCGCCTGCTGCCGATGTCCTGATAGAAATTAAGAATATCGTTGACCGATGTCAGGATTTTGCGTTCCGCGCAGACCGGCAAACCCAGACTTCGGTACTGATCGAGTAATGCGCTATGGGACTGTGGTAGCCAGCTTTGTGGCTCACACACACCCACGCCATAGGCAAAAAAGGATAAGGGCCGTTTAGCGGTGATTTTCGAATCCAGCTGACGCAGGCTGCCTGCTGCGGCATTGCGTGGATTAGCAAATTCTTTTTCACCTAAGCTGGCTGCCTCTTGGTTCATCTTGGCAAAATCAGCGAGGTACATAAAGACCTCGCCACGGACCTCGAGTACTGCTGGAATGGCATTGCATGTGAGGCGAAGTGGTATCGCTCGAATGGTTTTAATGTTGGCGGTCACGTCTTCGCCATTACTGCCATCGCCGCGGGTAGCTGCTTGGACTAATAGGCCATTTTCATAACGCAGGGAAATGGCGAGGCCGTCAAACTTCAACTCACCGGCATAGACCACGTGGGTTTGTTGTAAGCCCTCACGGCAGCGGCGATCAAAATTCATTACCTCTGCATCATCAAAGGCATTGTTCAGGGACAGCATGGGTACGGCGTGCTTGACGCTCGTAAACTCTTTTAAAGCAGCACCACCAACGCGTTGCGAAAGTGAGTCTGACGTAACCCAATCTGGATTGGCTTGCTCCAGCGCAATTAACTCGCGATATAGTCGGTCGTATTCACTATCGGGTAATAAGGGGGTATCGAGCACATAGTAGGCATGATCTAAGCGCGCCAGCTCCGACTGGAGCCAAGCATATCGCTCCGCTGACTGCATCGGATCCGAATGCAGCATGCCCTATCCTTAATTAAATAAGCGCGCAGCAGTCACCGAGCCGGCTGCGATGCCGCTTTGCTCGAGACGACTGTAAAGGCCATCCAAGTGTTGGCGAATCGCAATCACGGCGTTCTCGGTCAGATTGACGCCATTGTCGTCGACAATACGACCTTGCATCAACTCAGCCAAGGCCACGCTCTCTGCCAGCATACGCTCAAATCCCATTTGCTCTTGCGCTACCAAAGGAAGCTCTAGCAATAATGAGATTCCGGTAATCGACTGATCTGGGTCAAGTGTATTGCTTGCAAATAAGATTTGATTGTTTGAGAAAAACTCATAGGACCGATTGTTTTTGGACAGCGCAAAGTTTCGCTCTTGCATCAGCGCATCTAATTCGGCACGCGTTTTTGTTTTGCCATCAAATGCCACATTAATACTGAGCTGAATATCGCTTTCTGCTGCAATCGCATCGAGCTCCTTGGCACTTTCAATCATAGCGCTAACACTAGGCATGTCAATTTGTGCGCCTAATACTTCGGCTAAAGTTTGGCTACGTGAACAGAAATCGGAGAGCTCCAGCACCCCAATGGGGCCCTTGCGACTAGCCAGCTGAATGGCGAGTTGCAGTTCCGCGTAATTAGGCTCCATGCCAATAGGCTCCCAAACGCCTTCGTGATTGTCGGCCCGCAAGCCTTCGTATATCCAATGCGCACCGAAGCGAGGCCAATCTGCCACCTCACCCATGATTTCACTTCCCTTAATGGGGCTCTCAAACCGCAAGGTAATCACACAATCAATGCGTGGGTCAATTGCAAAACGAGGCGCTTGTGCAGGGGCCACATTCATGGACTCAGAAAATCCAGGTTCCATACGATCGCCAGCATGTTTCTGCCCGGCTGCATCAGCAAATCCAGGCTCAACTGGCGTATGCGCTTGGCGCTTCGCGCGAGCGCTACGCAGATTAACAATTGCCACCAAGACCACGAGGAAAATACCAATCAGGCCTAAGGCAAATTGCAATTCCGACAAACCCAGCGTCGCTGTGATTTGCTCGAGTCCCATTTAGGCGGCCTCAACCATCGATACCGCAGAGGCAATATCCACAGCCACAATACGCGATACACCCTGCTCCTGCATGGTGACGCCAATCAATTGGTGGGCAATTTCCATAGTGATCTTGTTGTGTGAGATAAAGACAAACTGCGTCTTAGCAGACATCCTAGCAACCATCTCTGAGTAGCGCAATGTATTGGCATCATCGAGCGGTGCATCGACCTCATCAAGCAAGCAAAATGGCGCTGGGTTCAGTAAGAACAAGGAGAAGACGAGGGCAATTGCGGTTAAGGCCTTTTCCCCACCCGAAAGCAGATAAATCGTACTATTTTTCTTGCCCGGCGGTTGTGCCATCACTTGCACCCCTGAATCCAGGATTTCTTCGCCCGTCATCACCAGCTCAGCATGGCCGCCGCCAAACAATTCAGGGAAGAGGCGCCCAAAATGGCCATTGACTTGATCGAAGGTACCTTGCAATAAATCACGCGTCTCCGCATCAATTTTCGCAATCGCGTCGGTTAAAGTTTGCATCGCCTCGTTCAAGTCGGCCGATTGCGCATCTAGGAATGATTTTCGCTCGCGCGAACTGGCTAACTCATCCAGCGCGGCCATGTTGACTGGGCCCAGCGACTGAATTTCGCTATTTAGGCGATTAACCTCGCTTTGCAGGTGCCCTACTTTGAGATCACCACTAAAACGGGTTTCGAGACTAATGAGATCAGCTTCTGCATCCGCAAGCAAAGTCGCAAATTGCTCAAAGTTGAGGCGAGCAGCTTGCTCACGCAGTTGCAGGTCCATGACTTTGTCGCGCATCGGCTGTAAGCTGCGCTCAATTAAGAGCCGTCCTTCGTCCGCCTCACGCAATTGGTGCAGCATCGCGTCTTGCTCGGTACGGGCATTTGCTAATGCCGCTTCGCGCTCGGCACGAACCACCAGAAGTCCCTGCAACTTTTCTTGGGCGGCTTCATCGCTCAGGCCGGCAAGCTCTAGCTCGCATGCAGCGTACTTATCCTGAATCTCGATGATTTGATCGCGCGCCGTACTTTGATCACGCTGCAAATCGGTAATGCGCTGCTGTAATGAACGGGTAGCAAAGGCAGCTTCTTGGGCCGCCATCTCTGCAGTGCGCAAGTTCGTGCGCAGGCTCTCGCGCTCTTCACTGGTCAGCGCTAGATTCGATTGCGCATTCTCTAACTCGCGATGCAGTCGTTCTTTGTCGGCCTGCGCTTGATCCAATTCTGCCTGCGATTGCGCGCCATTGCTGTTGTGCTGCTCCTGCTGCCCGCTGATTTCAGCCAACTCCAACTGAATTTGTGCGGCGCGCTGACTATATTGCTCTTCTGCTTGCGTCAGCTGCATCTGCTCAACTTCAAATCCATGCGCTTCCTGAACGGCATGTTCGGCATTGATTCGTGACTGCTCTGCAGCTTGATGAGCAGCGTGGTAGTTGGCGGCGCATTGATCGAGCTCACCTTGCAACTCGCTCTGAATTAAACGCTGCGCCTTTAACTGCTTCTCCAGACTCTCCATTTCTTGGGCACGCGCCAACATGCCGGATTGCTCTGAGTCAGCAGCATAGAGTTGTACGCCAACCCGACTGACCAAATGACCCTCTTGGGTCACTAAGGTTGCGCCTGCAGGCAGCTTCTCACGGCGATGCAGTGCATCTTCTAAATTATTGGCAATAAAAACAGCACCTAACCACTCTTGCAATACCTGCAACACGCGCGGCGCGCCCGCACTCTGAATGCGAGACAACAATAAGGTGAACTCCGCAGGTGCATTGATCTGCGATGCAGGCAAGTCGTCGGCCAATAAAATGGCGAGGCGACTCGGCGGCGCGTCCTTCGCTAGAGCAACCGCCTCTTCTGCATTTTTACCGGTGACCGCGGCGAGTCGCTCACGCAAAACCGATTCAAGGGCTGTTTCCCAACCACTCTCGACCTTGAGGTCTTGCCATAAGCGTTTACTTTCTTTAAGGCCTTTACTCTCAAGCCAAGGCCCGATTTTTCCTTGTGCCTGCACGCTGGCTTGTAGGGCGGTTAGAGCAGTTAACTTGGCTTCGGTTTGAGCCAAATCCTGATTGGCTGACTGTATTTGCTGCTGCGCCCGGTTGCGGGCCTCATCTGCCGCTGGCACACGTTGCTGCATCTCTAAAGCGCGGGATTTAGTTTCTTCTACCTTACGCTGCGCCATCACTTGGCGATCCAAAGCCATTTGCAATGCTTCTGCATCGGGCTTTCGCATGCCAGTCAATTCAGACTCAAGGCGTGCTTGACGAGCGCCAGATTCCTCTAACTGCAAAGCAATGGCTTTTGCTCGCTCGCCCAGACTTGCTAAACGTTGATCAATAGCAGCAACACTGTCGCGCGATGTATTCAACAGCGCAACAGCTGCTTGGTAAGCCTCTTCGCGCCCAGGCAACTGTTCTTGCAAGCTAGCCAGTTGGGTTTGTAAATTACGCTCTTGTTCTGCAGCGAGACTTAACTCGTGCTCAGCAGAGCGCTGTGCTTGGGCTGCGTCGGTTTCTTGAACGGTCCAGCGTTGCAATTGCGACTGAAGATCTTGGATTTGCTGTTGCAGGCGCTGACGCGCCTCCTGTACATACCGAATCTCTGCTTCAACCTGAGTGACGTCGGCGTTGGTTTGATAGAGTTCACCTTGCGCTTCGGATACTTTGTCTTGCAAGGCATACTGCTGTGCCCGCATCGCTTCGATCTCGGCTTCGGCATGGCGCAATTTCGCGGTCTGCTCTTCTAGTTGAACTTGTGTATCGCGGATTGCATTAGCATGGCGCTCTTGTTCTTTGCCGGCCTCCGTTTGGCGTACAAACCACAGCAATTGCTGCTGTGATTTCATTTCCACCTGCAATAGGTTATGGCGTTCCGCTACCGTAGCCTGACTCTCCAGGCGCTCGAGTTGCTTTTCCAGCTCGCGCAAGATGTCTTGCACGCGGACTAAATTCTCTTGTGTATCTTCAAGGCGTGAGGCCGTCTCTTTACGACGCTCTTTGTATTTTGAAACGCCTGCAGCCTCTTCTAAAAACACCCGTAGCTCTTCTGGCTTGGATTCCAAAATGCGATTAATCGTGCCTTGACCAATAATCGCGTAACCGCGTGGCCCCATACCCGTGCCTAGGAAAATATCCTGAATGTCTTTGCGACGAACGACTTGGTTATTGACGTAATAGCTGGAGTTGCCATCGCGGGTGAGTACCCGCTTTACTGCTAGTTCCGTAAACGCGCTCCACTGACCGTGTGCACGGCCATCGGCATTATCAAACAGCAACTCGACGCTGGCGCGGCCAGATGGCTTACGCAATCCAGATCCATTAAAAATCACATCCTGCATCGACTCGCCACGCAACTCGCTGGCACGCGATTCGCCCAAAACCCAGCGAACCGCATCGATAATGTTGGACTTTCCGCATCCATTGGGGCCCACTACACCAATCAGTTGGCCTGGTAGCTCAAAATGGGTTGGATCGACGAATGACTTAAAGCCAGAAAGTTTGATTGATTTGAGTTGCACAGGGCGCTTTGCGGGGAAAAAAGTCTGACTGGTTCAAGAAAAAGGGGGTAAATTCCGTGATTTAGATGATAGCAAGTTAACAAAGCCTGACACCGGAATTTGCTCCACCGATATAATGAAGTTTCGCCATTTAGGGGTAAAACCCCTTAACAATCTGATAGTTATCCAAAAAGCATGAGCCAATCACCACAAAGCGTTATCGAACAAGCCTGGGACAACCGAGCCAACCTGTCCGCAGGGGATATTTCCACCGAAATCCGCAATGCCGTTAGTGCGGTCATTGACGGCCTCAATCGGGGGCGTATTCGTGTTGCCGAGCGCCGTTCTGTTGGGCAATGGGAAGTCAATCAGTGGGTTAAAAAGGCAGTCCTATTGTCCTTCCGCTTAGAAGACAATAAAGTCATGCCAGCCGGTGGCTTTACCCAGTTCTACGACAAAGTACCCAGCAAGTTTGAGAACTGGACTGAGGCAGATTTCATTGAAGGTGGCTTTCGGGTCGTACCCCCTGCCATTGCGCGCCGTGGCTCCTTTATTGGTAAGAATGCGGTTTTAATGCCTTCGTACGTCAATATTGGCGCATACGTCGGTGAAGGCACCATGGTAGACACATGGGCAACCGTTGGTTCTTGCGCTCAAATTGGTAAAAACGTGCACTTATCCGGCGGCGTTGGTATTGGCGGTGTTTTAGAGCCAATTCAGGCCGGCCCCGTCATCATTGAAGACAACTGCTTCATTGGTGCACGCTCTGAAGTAGTCGAAGGCGTTGTGGTTGAAGAGAATAGCGTCTTGTCGATGGGCGTCTTTATTGGCCAAAGCACCAAGATTTACGATCGGGAAACCGGTCAAATTCATTATGGTCGTGTGCCTGCTGGTTCAGTAGTGGTGCCTGGCTCGCTCCCTTCAGCAGATGGAAAATACAGCCTCTACGCTGCCATCATCGTGAAGAAAGTCGATGCTCAGACCCGAGCAAAAACCGCCATTAATGAACTCTTGCGCGATTAATCATGAGCGCAGCGATTGAATTAACCAAAGCCCTGATTGCCTGCCGTTCAGTTACGCCAGCCGATGGTGGCTGTCAGGATTTAATCGCTGATCGCTTAAAGGAGTTGGGCTTTCATACGGAGAGCGTGGTAGGTGGTCCCAGCGACTTTCAAGTAACCAATCTGTGGGCTATCAAAAAAGGGGTTCAAGGTGATGCTGGCAAAGTATTAATGTTTGCGGGTCATACCGATGTGGTTCCCACCGGCCCATTAGAAAAGTGGGAGAGCGATCCATTTACCCCCACCATCCGCGGTGATTATTTGTATGGCCGCGGCGCAGCCGACATGAAAACCTCGCTTGCGGGATTTGTGGTGGCAACCGAAGAGTTCATCATCGCCAATCCGGAACATGCCGGCACGATTGCATTTTTAATTACCAGCGACGAAGAAGGCCCAGCTAACGATGGCACTGTGGTGATGTGCGAGCGCCTCAAGGAGCGAGGTCAGCGGCTCGATTACTGCGTGATTGGTGAACCTACCTCGGTTAATCAATTGGGCGACATGATTAAGAACGGTAGGCGTGGTTCCCTGTCTGGTAAGTTACACATCAAGGGTATCCAAGCGCACATTGCCTACCCTCACCTCGGTGAAAACCCAATTCATTTGGCTGCACCCGCCATTCAGACGCTGGTGAGCACCGAATGGGATCAAGGCAATCGCTACTTTCAGCCAACGAGCTTTCAGATCTCGAATATTCATGCAGGCACTGGCGCGAATAACGTCATCCCTGGAGAACTCACGATCGACTTCAACTTCCGCTTTTCAACGGAGAGTACGCCCGAGCAATTGCGTCAGCGAGTCGATGCCATTCTCACTGAAGCTGGCTTGACGTTTTCAATTGATTGGGTTTTGGGGGGCAGCCCCTTTATCACTGGAGACGAAGCTTTGGCGAGTGCGCTGCGCAAAGCCATTCACGATGAAACCGGTGTTGTCACCGAACTCTCTACAACCGGCGGTACGAGCGATGGCCGCTTTATCGCCAAGATTTGTTCTCAAGTGGTGGAGTTTGGGCCGATCAATGCAACGAGTCATAAGGTGAATGAATCCGTTTGCGCCGAAGACATTGTGCCGCTCAAGAACATCTACAAGCGCGTGCTTGAGCAGTTGATCGCCTAAATCCATGGATCCAGAGCCTCAGTCGCAGGACAGTACCATCGCTACCGTAGAACAATCAATTGATCGGCTTGCCGATCACCTGGATCAAGCCAAACTGAGCTACGGGCATGGCGCTATCGACGCACAGAGTGAGGCGCTGTGGATTATTAGCAAACAGCTCAAAATCAGTCCAAGCGACGCCTTAGAGCAACTGCATACGCTACTTGATCACGATCTTTATGACGCTGCACTTGCAATTGCTAATCAGCGTATCCATACGCGCAAACCATTAGCGTATATCTTGGAAGAGGCATGGCTGATGGGTGTGCCCTTCTATTGCAATGATCAGAGCATTGTTCCCCGCTCGTGGATTGCTGAACTCATTACCGAAGGAGCGCTCGAGCCATGGCTACCTGCCGATGGTCGCGCCCTTGATTTATGTACCGGTAATGGTTCGCTTGCAGTCTTACTGGCCCTGTCTTGTCCAGATATTCATGTGAGCGCCTGCGATATCAGCGCACCTGCATTGGCAGTGGCTGCTCGTAACTTGGATCGCCATGGTTTGAGCGAGAACATTGAATTGTTCCATGGAGATCTTTGGAGTCCGTTGCCCGACCCCATTGACGAAAACCGCTTTGACTTAATTATCTGCAATCCGCCCTATGTCAATGCAGCCAGCATGCGTGCCCTTCCCGCCGAATACCACGCTGAACCAGCACTAGCTCTAGCTGGCGGCGAAGATGGAATGGATCTGATTCGCAAGATCATTGCGAATGCACCGGATTACCTTAGCGAGCGCGGCGCGCTGGTATTGGAAATTGGTAATGAAGTCGAACACTTTCACAAAGCCTTCCCACAGATTCCGGTGATTTGGATGGACGTCTCTGCAGGTAACGAACAGGTCTTGCTCATACAAGCAGAAGACTTGCGCTAAAGAGCGCTAACTGAGTTCGTTCGCAGCAGAAATAGCCTCATCAATACGCTCTACCGAAATCACCCGCAAGCCGGGGATTTTGCTCTTGGGTAAATTAGCTTTTGGAATGATGGCAATCGTAAAGCCGAGTTTGGCGGCCTCCTTGAGACGCTCTTGACCACGCGGGCATGGGCGGATTTCTCCAGCCAAACCAACCTCACCAAATACGATCAACTCCTTCGGCAAGGCACGATTCCGAATCGACGATTGAATGGCCAAAAGAACTGCTAAGTCAGCCGCTGGCTCAGAGATCTTCACGCCACCAACGGCATTTAGAAAAACATCTTGGTCAAAGCAAGCAATCCCCGCATGGCGATGCAATACAGCCAACAGCATGGCGAGTCGATGTTGCTCGAGGCCTACTGCCAAACGCCTGGGATTGGGAATATGTGCGGTATCCACTAAGGCCTGAATTTCAACCAGCAAGGGACGGCTACCTTCTTGCGTAACGAGCACGCAAGCGCCTGGCACCATCTCCGTATGCTGGGATAGAAATATGGCCGATGGGTTGGAGACGCCCTTGAGGCCTTTTTCGGTCATGGCAAATACACCAAGTTCGTTGACCGCACCAAAGCGATTTTTAATCGAACGTACTAAACGAAACGAAGAGTGGGTGTCGCCCTCAAAATACAGGACGGTATCGACAATGTGCTCCAGTACGCGGGGACCTGCGAGATGACCGTCTTTGGTCACGTGCCCTACCATCAACATGCAAATACCACTGGATTTAGCATAGCGGGTGAGTTGCGCAGCACACTCACGCACTTGTGCAACCGAGCCCGGCGCCGAAGTTAAGGCATCGGAATAAACCGTCTGAATCGAATCTACTACCACCACTTGGGGGCGGGCGGCATCAATCGTGGTCAATAACTTTTCCAGCTGAATCTCAGCAAGAACTTCGAGCTGTGGCGCAGCCAAGGCAATACGTTTTGCTCGCAGCGCAATTTGTGCCGCTGATTCTTCGCCGCTGCTGTATAAAACGGAGACGCCCGCAGCACTCATTTCTGCTAAGGCTTGCAACAATAGCGTCGATTTACCAATGCCTGGATCACCGCCGATAAGAACGACGCCGCCAGGCACTAAGCCGCCACCAAGCACGCGATCAAATTCATCTACGCCGGTTGGCAATCTCGGCATGTCCTCGGCCTTAATGGCGGATAACTTTTGACGGGGCACGGCCTGCGCTAAACCCTGAAAGCGAGCATTGCTCGAGGTCGACTCAGAGAGACTTTCTTCGAGGGTGTTCCAGGCTTGGCATGCAGGGCACTGCCCCTGCCAACGGGGAGTGCTGCCCCCGCATGCCTGGCATACATAGATTGTTTTTGCTTTGGCCAAAATCAGACTCTTTACTGTAATTGGGTACCAGCTTTGTTTTCTTGTGCACGACGCGGTGCATCTTTACGTCGCTCCTCTAAGTCTGCAGCCCGCTTTGCGGCATCCTGCTGTTTTTCTTCAAAGGCGCGAACATTTTCAGCGCGCTCTGCTGCTTTTGCTGGATCTGCTTTTTCTGCTTTACGCTTGGCATCGCGCTCATCTTTGAGTAGCTTGCGTAGCTCGCGCTGTGCCGTATTGAGTTCAACCTCTTGCGCTCGAATCGGATCGATCTCTTTACGATATTGAGCGCGTGTTTGGCTCAGACAACGATTCACTAAGTATTTTTCATAACACTCGGAAGATGCTTTTTTCCAGCGGTAATCTACCCACTCACGCTGCAGGGTCAGCTCGGCCTCGATCTTGTCCAGTTTTTCTAGTTCTGCCTCTTGCTCGGGCGTTGCTTGGACCACTCCCATCCCAAGCGCTAAGCCAAAGGCAATCGCAGCAGAAAGACAAACGCGAAGAGAAGAGGAGTGAATCAAATTTCGACCTTTGCGCCTAACTCAACCAAGCGATTGGTTGGGATCTTGAAAAAGTCCGATGGCTTTGCCGCATTTTGCATCATCCAAGAAAATAAGCTTTCCTGCCATAGTGCCATTCCGGGGGATGCCGATGGAATGATGGTGTCTTTCGAGATAAAGAATGAGGTATCCATCAAATCAAAGGTTAGGTTTTCTTGTTTCTCAAGCAGGGTTAAGATCGAATTAATGTCTGGCGTTTCTTTAAAACCATATACCGCACGCACTAAGAACACCTGACCACCCAGGTCACGCATGGTGATGCGCTCGCTGTCATTGACATAGGGCACATCCCAAGTACTCAGCTTTAAAAAGAAAATCCGCTCATGCATCACGCGATTGTGTTTCAAGTTATGCAGCATGGCTACCGGAACGTAATCAATGTGCGCCGTTAAGAAGATGGCAGTACCTTCCACGCGGTGCGGTGGATGCGCCAATAGACTACTGACAAAAGCCTCCATCGGAATGGAATTACTAACCAATTTATCGCGGAGTAATTTGCGGCCTTTATACCAAGTGATGAGGCAGGTAAAGCAGATCAAGGCTAGCAGCAATGGATACCAGCCACCATCCTTAATTTTGATCAGTGTTGCCGTCCAAAAAGCCAAATCAATCGCAAAGAAAAAGACAATGAGTAAGGCAATCAAAATGGGATTGATATGCCATTCGCGCCGCATCACAACCGAAAGCAAGATGGTCGTAATCAGCATTGTTGAGGTAACGGAGAGGCCATAGGCTGCAGCCAAGTTCACCGATTCACCGAATTCAATAATAGTTACAACCACCATAAAGAGCAAAGCCCAGTTCACTACCGGGATGTAAATCTGCCCACGCTCCGAATCGGAGGTGTGAAGAATGTTCATACGGGGTAAAAAGCCCAAGGAGATCGCCTGGCTCACCAAAGAAAAAGTGCCGGAGATCACGGCTTGTGATGCAATCACGGTTGCTGCGGTTGCAAGCCCTACCATTGGCCAAAGGGCCCATTCCGGCACCATCATATAAAAGGGATTGCGAATGGCTTCGGGGTTGGATAGCACCAAGGCGCCCTGCCCTAAATAATTGAGCAACAGGCTAGGCAAAACAATCAAGAGCCATGCAAAGCGAACGGGGTTGCGGCCAAAGTGGCCCATATCCAAATACAGCGCCTCAACTCCAGTAACCACCAATACCACTGCGCCCATGACGATATAGGCCGTTAAGGGGTGGTCCGTAATAAACCGAACGGCGTACATTGGATTAAACGCCAAAGCAATTTCGGGGGCATTACTGATGTTCCAAATGCCCAGGGCGGCAATCACCAAAAACCAAATTAATGTAACCGGTCCGAATAAATTACCAACCATGGCCGTGCCGTATTTTTGGATCACAAAAAGGCAAAAGAGAATGGCTACTGCAATCGGAATAATGAATTGCTTTAACGCCGGCGTTGCAATCTCGATGCCCTCTACCGCCGACAATACCGAGATCGCTGGCGTGATGACGGATTCGCCAATCAGCATGCAAGCGCCCAGCATGCCCAGGATCATCAACACAAAATATTCTTTCGTACCGCTTTTAACTGAACGCAGTGCCAAGGCCATTAAGGATAAAACGCCGCCCTCGCCCTTGTTATCGGCCCGCATCACGAACAAAACGTATTTGAAGGTCACTACTAAAATCAAGGCCCAGATCATCATCGAAATGACCCCGTAGAGGGCTTCTGGGCTAAAGGCAATGCCGTGCTCTGCATCAAAGCATTCTTTGAGGGCATACAAGGGGCTGGTACCAATATCACCGAAAACCACACCAATTGCAGCCAGCATGAGAACGCCTAAACCCTTCTTGTGTTCGCCGCCATCACCACTGCTATGCAGGTCAACGGGCTTTAGAAGAGTTGAGCTTGAGTATTCGGGATTACTAATGGACATGAAACTGCCTTAATTGGTGTTGCACGGCAATATGTTACTCCTTAGGGGGGTCCAAATGACTGAAAAATAGAAGATAAATACAGCGTGAAACAGCTCAATTCAGCAATAAAGCTCGACAGCGAAGGCTTAAAAATGCTAGAATCGACCTCTCAGACGCGGGGTGGAGCAGTCTGGCAGCTCGTCGGGCTCATAACCCGAAGGTCACAGGTTCAAATCCTGTCCCCGCAACCAAACACACTAGGGTTTCAAAGCATGTCTGTCTTTGGAGCCCTTTTTCTTTGGTTGATGCAGTAACTACATTGCTGCGGCCCTCAATGCTCTAATTGATCTTACTTGGGAGGTGACTGTCTTCTGCTGGCCAAGTACCGCACCCCATCGCTACCATAGCGCTCAGAATGGATTTGATCTTGCGTTAAATGAAAAGCCTCGCCTACACCATACGATTGAGTGTCCCCATCGATCGTAATTACCATCTGCCCATGGGTAATGAGCGCACGAACTTCAAATGCATGGGAGTGCAGATCCAAAAAACCATTGCGTTCACGCTCAACCAATACCGGCTCAGGGAAGCCCTCTACTTGGAGAAATGCTTTAAAAATTGCTGGGGTCATGAAGTGACTTACAGGGCAGTTCTACAGAGCACTACGAATCGATTACAGCTTTATTTTTAAGCGGTATGCAATTTCACCAATGATGCCGCGCCTAAATGCCATAACGCAAACCACAAATATGGCGCCGGTCGCAATGGTGCTCCAGCCACCCAAGTTGGCTAAATAATTTTGCAGATTAATGATGATGGCAGCGCCGGCTACTGGCCCCCATAAGGTTCCAATGCCACCCAGAATCGTCATCAGAACAGCTTCCCCCGAGGTGTGCCAGAACACATCGGATAGCGAAGCCAGTTGCAAAACCAAGCTTTTTAGTGCGCCGCCAAGACCGGCTAGACCTGCTGATAGGGTGAAGGCAATGAGTTTGTATCGATTGACGTCATAACCCAATGAAATTGCCCTAGGCTCATTCTCCCGAATGGACTTCATGACCTGACCAAATGGGGAGCTGACGATGCGCTTAATCATCAGAAAAGCCAATGCAAAAACAACCAGCGCAAAGTAATACATATGGGTCGAGGTAGATAAATCAATGAAGCCCAAAAACTGACCGCGGGG
>JBEBBK010000009.1:0-17007 GCA_041158405.1 Pseudomonadota bacterium | reverse complement strand
CATCCTCTTGGTTTTGCCCTTGCGTAAAAAAACGGTTGCTGCCACCGGTGAACAAGAAGAGAATATTGTGATTTTGCGCGACCAACTCAGTCAACTCGATGTCGATTTTGCGGAAGGTCGTATTGCCGCAGACCAGCTGCAAGACGCTCAGCGTGATATTGAAAAACGCTTGCTATTGGAAGAGCGTGCGATTGCTGCTGATCAAGCCCCAGTCGGCGCTAAACCCAAGCGTATTTTATTTCCAGCACTTCTCATCGGTATCGGAGTGCCCGTCTGCAGCGTGCTGCTCTATCTTTGGATTGGCAATCCAGTAGCCACCGATCCTCTCGCTCAGAGCCAGCAGCCCGCCCTGACGCAGCAAGATATCCAAAACATGGTTGAACAATTGGCGTCTCGTCTGGAGAAAGACCCCAATAATCCCGAAGGTTGGCAAATGCTGGCGCGCTCTTACGCCGCAATGCAGCGCTTTCCTGAGGCTGCTAAAGCCTATAAGAAGGCGATGGAGCTCAATCCAAATAATGCCCAATTAACCATCGATTACGCTGACTTTTTGGCCTATCAAAACCAAAGTGCCAAGGGTGAACCCATGCGCCTAATCCTGCGCGCCCTCGAACTCGATCCCAGCAACATTAAAGCCCTTGCGCTGGCTGGCACGGCCTACTATGAAGAAGGTCAGTTTGCCAAAGCGGAGCAATACTGGGCAAGGGGCTTAAAGCTCGTACCGCCCGATGGTGAAGTAGCCAAGGCCTTTACCGACAATATTGCCGACGCCCGGCAGGCAGCAAGCATAAAGAAAAAGTAAGGCTTACCCGAGCACGATCACAGGCAAGTTCGAGCGCACAATCACATCGGCCTAGGTGATACTTGCCTTATCTTTCTTGGCAAGGTCCAAGACGTTTTTGAGGGATTTTTTGGTCACGTCGGACCCATCAATCGGCACTAAGAGATGCTTAAACATGGCTCTTCCTTTTTAGTTCAATTGATCTTTCATCCTAGTCCTGATTTAGAGAAATGGATACTTATAGATCATAATGAGCGAATTAGTTCTATCGCATAAAGGTGAGTAAATTGATCAAGTATCTGGCTATCTATGCAAGTTTCTTAATCACCTTCCTGGTGATTGATTTTATTTGGCTACTTGGCATTGCCAAAAACCTCTATCGAACTGAAATGGGTGCGCTCATGGCTACAGAGCCAAGGCTTTGGGTCGCGCTAGCGTTTTACCTGCTCTATGCCCTTGGCACAACAATATTTGTCATTAGCCCTGCAATTACAAAACAGTCATTCATGTATGCGCTGGGCTTTGGTGCCCTCTTTGGTTTCTTTTGCTACATGACTTATGACTTAACCAACCTGGCAGTGATAGAAGGATTTCCGGCAAGGCTAGCTGTGATTGATATTGTCTGGGGTACTTTTGTTACTGCCGTCAGTGCTTCTGTGGCATATGCGGTTGGTAGCCGCATTGCTTAAGTCCATGCAAATTATTTAGTTCATGTTTTTTCAGCCTAAAATCCTAGAATGCTTTCAGGGCTATAACCAAAATCGCTTCGTTCGCGATATTTTTGCTGGCATTACAGTAGGAATCGTTGCCTTACCTTTAGCGATGGCATTTGCCATTGCTAGCGGACTTAAGCCCGAGGCTGGTATTTTCACCGCCATTATTGCGGGTAGCTTAATTTCGTTGCTCGGTGGTAGCCGCGTTCAAATTGGCGGGCCGGCCGGCGCATTCATCATTATCGTGTTTGGAATTGTTGAGCGCTTTGGGATTGCTAATCTCTTACTCGCTACCGCCATGTCTGGCGTATTTCTTTTTCTAATGGGTTTATTTCGACTTGGCACCTTAGTTCGCTTTATCCCAATCGCTGTGATTATTGGATTTACCAATGGCATTGCTGTATTAATTGGAATGACACAAGTAAAAGATTTTTTTGGTCTCTCGATTGAAAAAGTACCCGCATCTTTCTTTGATTTAATGCATGTGCTATTCCATGCCGCAAACACCATCAATCCAGCAGCGCTTTGCATTTCCCTTGGAAGCTTAGCGCTCCTCATTGCATGGAAACGACTTCAAACCCACATTGCGATCTGCGCCTATCTTCCCGGTACGGTGATTGCTATGGGATGCGCAACCCTCATTACGGCGATCTTTAGCTTACCGATTGAAACCATTGGTAGTCGTTTTGGTGGCATTCCTGCCTCGCTTCCTTCATTTGAGTGGATACCCATCACCTGGTCTAGCGCCCAATTTATGATCGTACCAGCGCTTACTCTCGCTACTCTTGGCGCAATTGAGTCCCTCATCTGTGCGCGCATTGCAGATGGAATGATTCATGATCGCCACAAACCCAATCAAGAATTGATGGCGCAAGGATTCGCTAATTTTATTACGCCATTTTTTGGTGGTATGCCGGCCACTGGCACAATTGCCAGAACGGTGACCAATGTCGATAGCGGGGCTACTACACCCCTCTCTGGCTTAGTGCATGCTCTGACTTTATTACTATTTGTTTTAGTTGCAGCGCCGCTTGCAGCCAATATCCCCTTAGCCTCACTTGCTGCTATTTTGATTTACATCGCATGGAATATGGGTGAATGGCGTAAATTAGCCGAACTCAAGCATTTCAAATTACCTTATCGCGTGACTCTGCTCAGTGTCTTTATTCTGACCATTGTGGTTGACCTAACAGTAGCGTTTCAGGTTGGATTAATTCTGGCATTCATTACGTTTATCTATCGGATATCCAATCTTTCTCGCTGTGAGCCAGCCTCCTCAAGCGCATATCCCGAGTTGCATTCGCATGTAGGTGATATCAGCGCCTATCGCTTATACGGAGCTCTATTTTTTGGGGCAGTTCGCATACTCGATGCCATTGAACATCAGCTTCCCAATAAAGCCCTTGTATTAGACATGAAAAATGTCATTTATATCGACGCTTCAGGAATCGATGCCATAGACGATCTACACAGGCAATGTGCCTCAGCCGGCCTCACGCTGATTGTGTGTGGTCTCTCCCATCAACCTCTAGAAACTCTGAAACAAAGCGGCCTTCTTGCACGTATCAGCACAGAAAATATTTGCGACGATCTTCAAGCTGGCATTTCGGTTGCAATCCAGCAAACAACATCATCAGGAAATACAAAAGCCCCCCTGCAATAAGGCTTGCGGCAGTACCCAGGCGCGGTAAAGTCCATACAGCCCTGAGCCCATCAATAAAGCAATCGCGAGATAACGTACCCAGGCGTAGTGGCTAAACTGAACGAGGCTGGCAGAAAAGCGGGAGATCAGCAATAGATTGGGTAAGGTACCCAAACCGAAAGCCAGCATCAAGCCGGCACCCGAGAGTGTGCTGCCGGATAAAAAAGCCAAGGGCAGCAAGCACGTCTGCGCCATATTCACTTAGCTTGAGGGTGGGTCGGATTTTCGCTTGGACCACCCATTGCGGCGCTCAAAGAGTACAAAGAGCACTCCCCAAATCACAATCGAAAAGTAAGCCCATATCCAGGCCGACTGCGATTCCTGCGATCCAGATAGATCCAAAACAAAGCCAAAGATGGCAGGGCCTAATAAGCCGCCACCAAAACCCATCAGGGAATGCAGGCCCATTGCAGCGCCTTTGATCTGCGGCTGCGCACTCGTCACAAGTCCTGCTGTCAAAGTAGCGGAG
Organism: Pseudomonadota bacterium; assembly: GCA_041158405.1. Classification (GTDB taxonomy): domain Bacteria; phylum Pseudomonadota; class Gammaproteobacteria; order Burkholderiales; family Burkholderiaceae; genus Polynucleobacter. The sequence goes on along the minus strand of JBEBBK010000009.1, from coordinate 13,342 downwards.
TCCGCCATAATAAAAATCGAATGTCCGATAGCAAGCAGGGCGATCACCCACCAGCCTTGACCGGTGGCAGCAGCCAAACTAATACCCAAAATGGCACTGGTCAGCATGACAAAACAAATCCAATTTTGTCTACCGATCTTGATTGCCATTTCATTGCCAAGAATCGATGCTGGCACACCAAAGAAATTAATTACACCAGCCAAGGTAGTCGCGGCTAAGAAAAAAGTCTCGCCGGTGTAGGCTGTACAGAACGCAAAGAAAGCCACTAACCAGCTGCGCGATGCAAACAGCTCTAGAGAATGCGCGGTGTATCCAAAAATATAGCCGGATGCTTCTTTATTTTGCAGTACCATCTGCCATTTTTTTAAGGGAAAGACATCACTCAATTGAATCTGAATGGGGCCATGCCATTCGGGCTTATCTAAGGCTGGAATCAGTAGCCACACTATCAAAAATGCGGTAAACGGCCCCAGGGCAATCCACTCGAATACGGCCTCCCATCCCAAGACCTCCAATATCCAGCCTGAGATGAGATAAGACAATCCCGCGCCAATTCCAAAAAAAGCGGTGTAGAAAGAAATGTGTCGCGAGACCTCGCCGTGCTGCACGCGATCAGACAATACCTTTAATCCTGGCATATAGGTGCCTGCCAAGCCTGCGCCATTTAAAGCCATAAAGAAAAAAGCGGAATAAAAACCTGTTGCAAAGAGGCCCATACCCAACAGCCCTGTAATGCTCGATAAGCCGCCAATTAAATAAATCTTCCGTGCGTCAACTCGGTCGGTTAACACCGTTGCCAGGGGTACAACTACGATGTAGCCAAAAAAATAGGCGCTAGCAATTAAACCAGATTCAAAATTACTTAGGTCCCACTGGTTCTGCAAGGTAGTCAGGGTGACGGCATAACATGCAAAGCCCAGTAGCGCACAAATTTGTGCAGTCAACATCAAGGGGGTGCAGTTTATTTTTCCGGCAATCGTAGGCACAGAAGGGGTTCGCTTTAGAAATGACTATTGATTGGAATGAGGAGAATCTTGAAATCCATTGGACCGAAATGTCAGCACCAAGGTATCCCGATAGCCGTCTAGCATGGTTGGCTGAATCGGCGTTGTTTCATGAATCATGCGCTCATCATTCATCAACAAGGCCGACCAAGGCTCAGCTAAAGTAAAGCGCAAGCCAGAAGAAGTATTAACCTCAAAGATACGGGTCTCGCCACCTTTGATGTTATGACGGTCAATCAAAAATACGGCAACAAAATCGACACCATCCCGATGAGCGCCTTCTGGAGTTGGCCTACCAATACCATCACTCGTATCGATGCGAAATTGATGCGCTTCAATGAACCACGTTGTGACTGGCTTGAGTGCACTTAAGAGTCCTGCGGTATTTTTTATTAAGGCCTGCCAGCACACGTCATTTGCTAAGGCTGGTGTAATCGGCTCAAACCAACGCTCAATGCCGCCATGCAAGGCGTTATAGTCGACCGACTGCCAGTGCGCACGATGGGGAACCATCTTCAACTCTGTTCCGCTTGCCGTATAACTGGCGTGGCGCCGATAGCGATAACGCCCACCGTCTTTTAAGTAGGGATCACGCGGCAGATCCTGCCAATGCACGCCCAAACCCAGTAAATCAATTATGCTGACATGAGCGAACTCGGCAACTGAGACGGCAGCAGCGATCGCAAATCCATTGCTTCGGATCGCAGACGTAATTTCTGAGGTAGGCGTTAACGGCGGAGAGAGATTCACCGTCTTATTTTAGGACATCGACGCGTTCACTGTCACGAATCGAGTTTTAGACGTTGTCGTACCATACTAACGTGACCCTTTAAGTCGTAGAGCTCTTTAGACTCAAGGGAAGATACCTTCATGGCATTCACTCGCTTTTGTATATCAGCCAAAGCCTGACGACTCGTATCTCGCGCACCGGGGTCTGCAGCAGTGCTCTCCAATACTTTGAGTTCAGCATAAATGCGGGATAAACGAATGCGCAGACTTAAATCACGCAAAGCTGGAATATAGGCAATTAAGGGAATCAAAATAGCCAATATTGGAATGACAACTCGCGCAAAGCGACCAACCCAAACGGCGGTCCAAAACGGCAAATGGCGATGTAAAAAAGAGGGGCCGTCTTTTAAATAAATCTCTGAATCCATTTGCAATGGAAAATCAAGGCCATTGATCGACGGGAATTCACCCGGCTTTTGCAAGCGAGAATAGGATTTCAATACATCTTGCGCATTTTCTAGAAGCAGACTGACGATAGCTGGACTAATGGTCTCGCGGCTTACCAAGGTTGCGGTTGCCGCAATCATCTGCCGATTGAGCCCAGGAAAATCGTTTTCGATACTCATTAAACCGCGGGCTACGTCCACTTTGGTTAAAAATGGGAGGACGCGGGTATAAGCGTCTGCCTGTACAAAATTCATTAGCTGTACACCAGGCAAGTTGATAAAGCTTTTAAGGAGTGGCGCTTCGGCTGCAGCCACGACAAAAACGGCATCCAGATTTCCAGTGGCTAATTTTGAGGCTCCCTCCTGCGGCGTCAATTCCTCCATTTTTAGATCAGTTGGCTTGATTCCGCTGGTATCGAGCAGTAATTTTGCAATCGAGTTCGTGCCGCTTCCCGCATTGCCAATCGATACCCGCTTCCCTTTGAGTTGGGTGAGCAGGGTCAGTCCGTCTGGATCTCCCTTAAAACTAGACTCGCGAAAAAAAACCCATACCGGCTCATAAAACATCCCGGCAATGGATACAAAATACGGGAATTGCGACACGTCCGCAACTCCGCCCTGGATCATTGCTAGATCTACACCCGATTTGGGATCGGCCAATAATGCAAGGTTGTCGAGCGTACCTCCGGTCTTGAGGACCTGCAGATCAACCCCCTCTTTTTTCAAAGCGGATTGCATCCGTTCGCCGAAGCGGTAATACAAGCCATCCTGAAATCCAGTAGCAATCGCAATCGACTTGGGCGGGGCTGGAATAAGCGTCCACAAGACGCCAAATACAAATACGATGAGCAGCGCCAATATTGCCAATAAAGCATATGGGTTATAGCGGAGTCCTTGAATGCGGTTCATGATCATGGGCGTTTTTTGGATTATGCCCTGCCTCTGAGGGCCGCTACTATTTTCACGCTAAGATAGCAACTTAACAACGCAACTAATAATAAGGCAGTCCATGAGCGCATCCCCCCTTCGTGTAGCACTCGTAACCGGCGCTGGCAGCGGCATTGGCCGAGCCGCTGCCAAAGCTCTACTCAGTGGTGGCTACAAGGTAGTCATGACTGGTCGTCGCCTCGATGCCCTGCAAAGTGCGATTCAATTGATTGGTGGCAACGATAGCAATTGCCTTGCTGTGACTTGCGACGTGGGCAAACCGAAGGAGGTAAAAAATCTCTTTAGTAGTTTGAAGGCCAAATGGGGGCGCATTGACCTTCTCTTCAATAACGCTGGTACTGGTGCCCCAGCTATTCCGATGGAAGAACTCAGCTACGAACAGTGGATGAATGCCGTCAACAGTAATTTATGCGGCGCCTTTTTGTGCTCGCAAGAAGCCATCCGGATGATGAAAGCACAGACTCCACAAGGTGGCCGCATCATCAATAATGGATCAATTTCTGCACATGCACCGCGCCCGATGACGGCGCCTTACACCGCGACAAAGCATGCCATTACCGGCTTAACCAAATCAATCTCATTAGATGGTCGCCCATTTAATATTGCCTGCGGTCAAATCGATATTGGCAATGCTGCTACTGAGATGACGGAGAGAATGGCTGCGGGAATTATGCAAGCCGATGGCTCTATTAAGGTTGAGCCGCGCATGGATGTTGATCATGTTGGGCAAGCCGTACTGCACATGGCCCAGCTTCCACTGGAAAGCAATATTCAATTCATGACAATTATGGCAACCAATATGCCTTATGTCGGTCGGGGCTAATAGGCGCGGGTCTTGGACATCGCCTGCGACAACACGATCACTGGAATCAAGCCTGCCAACACAATCGTAAGGGACGGCAACGCGAGCTCCGATAAACGCTCATCTGCCGCCAATTGGTAGGTGGCCACCGCTAAGGTATCAAAGTTAAATGGCCTTAATAGCAAGGTCGCTGGCAATTCTTTCATCACGTCGACAAAAACAAAGAGGCCAGCGGTCAGCAAACTACGCTTAAGCAAAGGTAAATGCACTTGCGTCATGGTTTGCCATTGCGATGCCCCCAATAAAGCCGCCGTACCATCCATCGCCGAGGTAATGCGCGATAGCCCGGTCTCGACACTTTGTAGGCTAGAAGATAAAAAGCGGATCAGATAGGCATAAACTAACACCCACACCGTTGCCGACATAATCCATGCCGAGTCAATCAGACCGAGTAAAGAGAGAATGCCGACGGCCAATACTGCACCGGGTAAAGCGTAGCCTAGGCCTAACAGGCGATTGACAGTACGCATCATGGCGCTCTTAGAAGCTCTAGCAAAGTAAGCCAGAAAGAGTGCGCACACAACTGAAATAAGCGCGGTCACACTCGCCAACCAGATGGAGTTGCCAAGCCAGGCGGTGTAACGCGCATCGATCGCAATGCCCTGCTCCCACTGCAATTGCAGCAAGCCTAATACTGGTAATACAAAAGAACACAAAACCGTAAGACCGCACACCGCAAAAGCAAAAAATGCTTTCTTGCCACTCAATTTTTTTGCCATGGTTGCACGTGGTACAGTGCCTGATATGGCGTAACGAAGCCGTGCCCGATTGTGCTGCTCAATGTAAAAAATAAGGAAGACGAAGGCCAATAAACCCAGTGAGAGCTGCACCGCAGCCAATCGATCACCAAAGGAGAGCCATGCACGAAAAATTCCCGTAGCAAAGGTTTGTACGCCGAAATACGATACGGCACCGTAATCAGCCAACACCTCCATTAAGGCCAGTGCCATGCCCGCAAAAATAGCAGGGCGCGCCATGGGGAGAACCAGTTTATAAAAGGCCTGAAAGCCACTATAGCCCAGGGTTTCGGCTACTTCAGCAAGGCGCCCACTGCGATCCAAAAATGCGGTGCGTGCGATCAAATAAACATACGGAAAAAGGCAAAACGAAAAAGTCCAAATGGCGCCACCCAATGATCTAGGGTCCGGAAAAAACCACAAACGCTCCAGTCCTAAGACTTGCCGCAGTCCGGTTTGCACGGGGCCAGAAAAATCCAGCATATCAACGAACAAATAGGCCATGACGTACGAGGGCACTGCGAGCGGCAAAATTAATGACCACTCAAAAATACGCTTACCAGGGAACTGGTAATTGGCTACTAACCACGCATTACCAACCCCCAAAACAAAGACGCCAACCGCTACGCCTAAAAGCAAAATAACCGTGGATATCAAATAGTCGCCGAGCACAAATTCCCATAGGTGCGCCAAGGTTCCTTGGCTTTCCATGCTGGCAGCGCCCGGAATGCTCTCTGGAAACAGAAAAGGTACGCCCAAACCAAGCAAAGGCAGGGAGAGCAATAGTGCGATCAGTACAACAATTCGGCTCATTTCGGGGGCGATCGTTAGGGCTAAAACAGTGAATCCGGTGAATGTAACCGGTTAATGAGAAAATTATAGGGATGAATTCAACCCAACCCCTACTTTCGCTTGAAGAAGTTGAAATTGCCTATCCCAAACCGGATGGCAAGGGCTGGATGCGCATCGTACATGACCTTAATCTTCAGCTTGAACCGGGTAGCATTGCCTGTCTACTGGGGCCATCGGGCTGCGGCAAGTCGACCGTTTTAAGGGCTATTTGTGGCTTTGAGCCCTTGCAACATGGGCAAATTAAGTTGCACGATAAGGTGGTTAGCTCTCCTACAGTACAACTGGCCCCCAGTCAGCGCCGGGTGGGCATGGTCTTTCAGGATTTCGCCTTATTTCCCCATTTATCCGTTATTGAGAATGTGATGTTTGGTCTTGGTGCCCTTCCCGCAAACCAACGTCACGCGGTTGCCATGGATTGGCTTGGGAAGGTCTCACTAGCCAATAGGAGCCAAGCTTATCCACATGAACTCAGCGGCGGCCAACAGCAACGGGTTGCATTGGCTCGGGCAATGGCTCCCGAGCCGGATTTAATTCTGCTGGACGAGCCATTTTCGAGTTTGGATGTGGACTTGCGAGAGCGCCTTGCTTCTGAAATGCGCGACATCTTAAAAAACAATGGGGTCACTGCGCTCCTAGTAACCCACGATCAATTTGAGGCATTCGCGATTGCCGATCACATCGGCGTGATGAATGACGGCAACATTGTGCAATGGGATACGCCCTATGATTTGTATCATCAACCCGTCAACCGCTACGTAGCTGATTTTATTGGTCGCGGAGTATTTGTAAAAGGTGCGATTCAAGACAATGCCATGGTTGAAATCGAGCTCGGCAAACTTAAATTGGACAATGATCATCACGACCCGATCGGCAGAATAGTGGATGTGCTGCTGCGTGCCGACGATATTCAGCACGATGATGCCAGCCCACTACAAGCAGAAGTGATTCGTAAAACCTTTCGGGGCGCTGATTTTTTATACACCCTAAAGCTCGCTTCAGGCCAAGAGGTATTTGCCTACGTCCCAAGCCACCACGACCACCACATTGGCGAGAAAATTGGTATTCGACTAGGTGCAGATCACGTCGTTACATTTTCCGACTAATCTAAACAGTAAACTGCTAGCCTTTGGGTCAATAGCTAAATCGCATTTTTTGTATTACCCTTACACCTACTTTTACATGACTACACAAACAAATTGCTGTGTACAACCTAAGGCTTTTCAGTTTAAGGAGCGGACCTAGATGCCATCCAACGCTTTGAAATTACTTATTGGAATTACATTACTTTTACCCACATTTACCCACGCATCGTTTTTGCCGCCTGATTTAATTGATGGGGTTGCTAATGTTATTTCGTGGGTCGTATTGATTGTGATCCCGGTAGGTGCAATTGCATTATTTTGGTTTGTGCACATTTGGCCAGATACCGTTGCAAAGAAGCGCCAACACCCCCAGCGCGACGCCATTCATGCTCTGTGCGTTCTTTCTTTGTTCTTTGGCGGCCTACTTTGGCCGTTTGCGTATTTGTGGGCCTATACCAAACCAACCATGTACAAGCTGGCATACGGAACCGACAAATACAAACCGCTCGACGATGCGGATAACAATGGTAGCGAGAAATAATCATGGAAGCGATTATTCTCGGTTTATATGCAACTATTGTTTGGCTAATCTTTTTTAAATTCAAACTGCTGCCATGGAACACCGTATCCAAGGTAGTTGTTTTTACTATTCCAGTAGTCGGAATGATTACCTTGATTTTGCTGCTCAATGTTTTCTCACCCTCATCCAGCAATGTATTAGTTGTACGTAATTCAATCGGCATCGTAAGTCAAGTCAAGGGGCGCGTCGTCGAAGTCCCCGTTAGAGTGAATCAACGCGTAAAAAAAGGAGATATTCTTTTTAAGATTGATCCAACCCAATATCAAGCTACCGCCAATGCAGTCAAAGCAAAACTGAATTTAGCCAAACTACGTCTGGCTGAAAATCAGGAGTTAGTACAAAGTGGTGCCGGCAATCGATTTGACCTTGAAAAAGCCGAGGCAGATTATGCAGAACTCAAAGAGCAGCTGATTAGCGCTGAATACGACTTGGCACAAACCACGATGCTCGCCCCCAGTGATGGCACCGTAGTGCATGTTCAGCTCAGGCCAGGGGCCTATGTTGCCGCATTCCCGATCGCATCGGTCATGACCTTTTTGGAAGATACACCCCAGATCTACGCCCTATTTAATCAAAATGAATTGCACCAAATTGCAGTTGGCAATGAGGCAGAGTTTTATATACCGAGCTTACCGGGTCAAATTCTGAAGGCAAAAGTAGAGTCTGTAATTTTGGCTGAAGGCCAGGGTCAGCTTGGCGTTAGCGGAAATCTACCCAATACCGGTATTCGTGAAATTGCCGCAAACCGGTTTGCAGTCAAGCTGAGTTTGGACGATAGCAACAATCAATTGCTACTGCCCGCAGGTGCAGTAGGTGATGGAGCGGTATATACCGATCACCTCGCGTTCTTGCACATTATTCGCAAAGTCATGCTGCGAGTAAGCACAAAACTGAACTACATCATTCCAAAGCTACATTAAACGCATGCAGAGCCGTCTCAATTCATCCCGCCTTCGTCAGCCATTGGCAATATCGGCTCTGATCAGCGGCCTGCTATTGACCAGCTGCACCATCAAGCCGCCGATACAGGGCGAGGATCTCAGAAGCAAAGCACTGCCGGCCGTAAAAGTGCCCGATCAATTTGCCATGCAGCGTAAGCAAAGCGATAGCCCTGCAAACCATGTCAAAGTCGATGACGCATGGCTTAAACAGTTTCAGGACGAGGAGCTCAATCAACTGATCGCTGAAGCCCTACGCAATAGCCCCGATATTCAAGTGATTGCAGCGAGGCGATTGCAGGCAGAATCCTTGATCAATGCTGCCAGTGGCGCTCAGTATCCGGGCGTAAATGCATTTGGCAATACCGGTGGAAAAGTGGGCTCCAGCGGAACCGGACTAACCGGCTATTACATTGGTGCCGGCTGGGAGCTTGACTTGTGGGGCCGTGTGCGTAACTCGATTGCAGGCGCAAATCAAAATGCTCGGTCAATTAATGCAGATCAAGATGCAGCGCGCTTATCTTTAATTGGCACATTAACCAAAACTGCTTGGCTAGCCAGAGTACTCCAAGAGCAAGCCCGCCTTACGAATGAAAGTGCAGCCGCCGCTCAAACGGTTTCTAATCTGACTGCGATTCGAGAAAAGATTGGCGCATCTTCCCAAGCCGATGTTTCCGCCAGTAAACTCAGCGCCTCGCAAGCGAAAGAGCTGGCGCTCAGTACCGCACTCGCCCGAGATCAAGCCTTGCGTGCTGTCGAGGTATTGCTTGGTCGATACCCCGATGCAAAACCGTTAAATACAACGCGCCTACCTCAATTGCCTGCGCCAGTGGCCCCAGGGCTGCCAACTGATCTATTGGAGCGCAGACCCGACATCATTGCTGCCGAAGCACGGGTGAATAGCGCCTTTTACGCAACCGAAGAAAAACGCTTAGCGCGCCTACCTAAAATTAGCCTAACGGCTGGATTTGGATACATTAATAGCGAAGTCTTTGCTTTAACTAGAGGCCCAAGTACAAGCCTGGGCACGGGTGCGAATGTATTTATTCCCCTCTTTCAAGGCGGCGCTATCGAGGCCCAAATTGCCTATCAAAATGCGGAAGCACAAGCAGCGATTGCCAATTACGGCAAAGTTGCCTTAAATGCATTCAATGATGTGGAGAATGCACTCAATGGCGAGGCAACGTGGCGGGAACGCAGCTCCCTACTGCAAAGCCAACTTACGGAACAGCGCCGCTTAATGGACAATCGCCGTGCGGAGTTTCGTATTGGCCGAGTTGACCAACGTCAGGTTCAACAGGAAATTATTCGCACCAATGCCATTGAAATGAATTGGCGGCAAGGTCAAGTGGATGCCTTAGCGCAACGCGTAAACCTCTATCTTGCTTTGGGTGGATCCCCAACGGAATAAGGACTTTATGGGTAATATAAGGCTCATTATGTTCAATTTAAATTGCGGTATTGCTGGAATCAGCCTGATCGCCTCTGTTTTTTTTTCGGCTGAGGCCAATGCATCTCCTGATTTAGCGAAACAGAATACTTGCATGGGTTGCCATGCCATGGATCGTAAAGTGGTTGGTCCATCTTATAAGGCGATTGCAACGCGCTACCAAAGCCAACCTCGGGCGCAAATGGTAGATACATTGGCGAATAAAATCCGGTTGGGTGGTGGTGGCGCATGGGGTGTGGTGGTGATGCCTGCCAATACCAAGATAAGCGAGGCGGATGCCAAAAAGCTCGCTGAGTGGATTTTGGATAGTAATAAGTAATCAGCGAATCGAATCGATCGAATGCAATAACATTACCCTTATTTATGAAAATATTCCTCTACCTACTCCTCTCACTTGCGCCAATCGCAGTTGCATACACCAAGGCATTTGATGGTACGCGCATCAAGGAGCCTTTGATTGTGGTTTCTTACCTCAGCATCATGCTATGGTCTGCGCTGTTTTCAACCATTACGCAATCCCTTACTGGGATTGAGATTAAGTACTCGATTGCTGTGTTTGCGCTTGTTATGGGCTATGGTCATTTTCGTTTGGTGCAATTCCTGGCACGGCGGCGGCGCGACAAGCAATAGCATCCTGGTTAGATTAATCAGTAGCCCTGCTTGATTTGCAAAAGCAAAATAGAATGTACTATGGCTCATTTTTCTAGAAGGCAATTTCTAAAACAGCTCCCTGCTGCCGCACTGGCAGTGACTGCACCCTCGCTTGCTTTTTTTCCACAGCGCGGAATTGCCTCTACATCTGCATTTCAGATTCATGATCTCGATTGGGTTGATGATGCTCGTGAGCGCCCTGTCCCGGTTCGGCTTTACCAACCAATTGCATCATCCTCTGCGGCTCCCGCGCCCCTGATTATTTTTTCCCATGGGATCGGCGGATCGCGCTTAGGCTATAGCTACCTCGGAAGCTACTGGGCAAGCCATGGGCTAGCCAGCCTACATGTCCAGCACGTTGGCAGTGATCGCTCGATCTGGTTTGGCAATCCCTTTAGCTTGGTTTCCAGACTACAAGAAGCAGCGCAAGAACAAGAGGCGCTTGCTAGGGTATTTGATTTACGCTATGCATTGACGAAAATATTCAGCGATCCACTTGGTCAAACAATCAACCCAAATCAAATTATTGCTGCCGGGCACTCGTATGGGGCTAATACCACGCTGCTTGCCTCCGGTGCGCGCGTCAATCGCGATGATATCCCTGTTGAACTGAGTGATTCTCGCATTACTGCAGCCATTGTCATTTCAGCACCGCGCTTTTATGGTCAAAAATCGGTAGATTCTATTTTGCAGCCAGTACGCTTGCCTACCCTGCACATTACGGCCACTGAAGACAATATCCAAATTCCAGGCTACTTTAGTGGCTATCCTGATCGCTTAGCCATTTTTGAAGCCATTGGCAGTGAACGCAAAGCCTTGGCTGTTTTTGAGGGTGGCTCGCACAGCATGTTTACCGACCGTACCCGTTCCGGCGGCGCCGTTTTAAACCATCAAGTGAAAGAGGCGACACAGGAGCTCAGTCTTGACTTTATCGCGCAGGTTGTAAATAACCAAGAGTCCGGCATTCCAACTTGGGCTATGCGCCACGAGGCAATTCTATCTAAAGTGATTTCTTAGGCGGATGTCTTTGCCTCGCTGCAGAATTAAATTAGATCCTGTACATTTCAGCTATGACCGATCTCACAAAACCCTTTTGGATTCCCTTATTTCCGCTGCAAACGGTTTTATTTCCCGATGGCATCATTGCGCTCAAGATATTTGAGGTGCGCTACCTCGATATGATGAAAACCTGTTTTAAAAATCAAGAATTCTTTGGGATTGTTGGCATTGAGGAAGGCGCTGAAATAGAAGATCCAGCAAAGCCCAACATCCTCTTGTCTCAGTTTGGCACTCTCGCCCAAATTATTGAATTTGATCCAATCCAGCCAGCCCTTTATATGACACGCTCTGTAGGGCATGCGCGGTTTTCACTGCTGCAGTCGAGGCGCGAGAAAAACGGCTTATGGATGGGCGAGGTGCAGTGCGTTACTGCAGATCCAGAGATGGCAATTCCGGATGAATTAAATGATGCCGCTCTCCTCCTTTCAGAAATTATTACTTCAGTACAAAAGCAAGGCCTCAGCGAGAATCAACTGCCATTTCAAGAACCATACCGCCTTAGTGATTGCGCCTGGGTCTCGAATCGCCTAGCGGAGATACTGCCACTTTCGGTCTCCCAAAAAAATCACCTGCTGATGCAAGATAATCCGCGCTTGCGCCTGGATTTAATTCAGGAGCTGCTTGAGGACGGCGTTGATTTAAATTCAACGCTCCATTGATCTCCTTCATTTAAGGTGAGTTAAGGATCGTGATGGTGGATCTCTTTATTCAGCAAATGGTTCGTCAACTGGTTGGTGGAGGTGGGCCGCCTACTGCCTTCCTAACGCCTGCCGGCGACCCTGGTTTGCTGGGTCCTGACTCGATGCCATGGGAAGTGCATGCTGATTTTATGGCGATGATGATTGGTGGTATTTCATCACTCGTATTGCAAGCATTGCATCCCGGTGCGCTCGCGGGTGTCTGGGATCACTCCAGCTTTCGGACGGATTTACAGGGTCGTCTTGGCCGCACTGCTTTTTTTATTGCCGCCACCACCTATGGTCCGACCACAATGGCCAATCAGATGATTGACAAGGTGAATCGCATTCATGGGCACATTACAGGCACCGATGAATTTGGCAAGCCTTACAGCGCCAGCGATCCGCATTTATTGAATTGGGTCCACCTGACTGAAACCAGCAGCTTTATGCGCGCCTATCTGTGCTATCGCAATCCCAATTTAGCAAAGGCTGATATGGATCGCTACTTTACTGAAATGTGCTTGATTGGAACTCGACTCGGTGCAGTTGACCTGCCTGATACTGCGCTCGATACGGATAAGGCAATTGCCGCTTATGTACCCGAACTACACTTCGGCGAGCGAGCTCGGGCAATTGTGACCCTGCTAGACGAATACCCGAGTAGCTTGCATTCACGGCCATTTGTTCGGCTCGTTAGCAAAGCCGGTTTCCTCAATTTACCCGACTGGGCATATCCACTCATCGATCGCAAAGTCCCGTCCTCATTTGAACGGAATGCAGTGCATTCTGCTATTAACCTGATCGCAAAACCCGTCCGCAAGGCACTGCAAAACGGGGTGGCTGCCCACTCCTACCGCCGTATTTATGGACTCAATTCCACCAAAGGAAATCCCCATGCTACAAAACATTAAGCTCACTCGATTGAATGGCGATAGTGAACAGATAAACGATTACATCGGCAAAGTCCTGCTGATCGTTAATGTTGCGAGTCGTTGCGGCTTCACGAGCCAGTATGCCGGCCTGCAAAGCATCTATGAGCAGTTTCAAGATCGCGGATTTGAAGTCCTTGGCTTTCCATGTAATCAGTTTGGCGGGCAGGAACCGGGTAACGCTACTGAAATCGAGCAATTTTGTAGTGTGCGCTATCAGACTACTTTCCCGCTATTTGAAAAAACCGATGTCAATGGCGAGAATGCCCACCCCTTATTTAAATTCCTAAAGCATGCTGCCCCTGGTATTTTGGGTACGGAAGCCATCAAGTGGAATTTCACGAAGTTTTTGCTTGATCGCAATGGGCGGGTTATTCGCCGCTATGGCTCTGCAG
>JBEBBK010000008.1:0-17213 GCA_041158405.1 Pseudomonadota bacterium | reverse complement strand
CAGGGGGGAATTTTTAGGACTACCAAAATCCCGCCACGCCAATTTCTTGCTGGTGATGGAAACCACTTTCCCTTTTGAGGTTTCCTGAATTTCTGCCTCGAGTCGACCGAACTCTAAAAGATCGCGCTCCTGTTTTAATTGAACGCGTAAGTCATCCGCAAATAGCAAAGCATCACCCCCATTTGGCATGCCCTTATTGAGGCTTACAAAACCACGTGACTCAAGAATGCCCTCAAGTATGGGCGGAGGCAGTTTAAAGTCGAGCGCCAAGCGATTGAGATTGAGCCCTTTAAAGTCCCAGGTAAATTGCCCGCTCCAGTTGCGCCAATTGCCGGGCTCGCTGCCAAACCCGTGTTTAAAGTCTGCGCTTAAGCGCACTGGACTTGGATTGCTGGGCAGATAAGCCACCAAGTCAATTAGGTGATCGCGAAGGCCATTGGAGATTGCTAGGGACTCAATCCGAACATCGGTATCTAATTTTTTCTTCTCGCGATCTCGCCAGTAAATCACTGCATTGTTTAGCCGAATCGCATTTTGTGCCAACAGCCAATCACTGCTCGCGTGACCACTTTCGTTTGGATCGACCGTAATGCCGGCAATCGAAATAATCCCAGCCTGACTGCGCTCAGCCGTTAGTTCTGCATTGCTGATGATCAACGTCTCAAAATACGGGGCAAGGTGATAAAAGGACAGCAGACTGAGTTCGCCTGATAAAGATTGAATGGCAAGGGCAGGTGTATTTTTATTGCTGCCACTGAAATTGCCTGACCCCTGCATATAAAACCGTAATCCATCGATCTCAAATTCAGGCCGCAGACCATCCCAGGTAACGCGCACATCATCCATCGTGACCGTAACGCCCAGTCGGGACCCAATGAGCTTTTCTAGGGTCGGTTTGGATTTTTCAATCTGCGGCCAAACCAGATAGCGAACCCCAAAATGCAATGCAACGGCAAGTGCGGCGATAACACCCATTACCTTAAGAAGACGGATCAGCCAACGCGACCAATGTAGTCGCGCGACGCTGCTTTTCAAGCTGCGTAGCAAGGGACCGAGGGGGGAGTTTCGAAACATAAACCCTATTATCCGTCACCCCACTCAGGAATAGCTATGATTCGGTATGGCCTCGCCCCATCAACCAATCGACTTTTTACAGCGGCATTCTGTATTTGCTAGCCGCTGGTTGCGCGCTCGTCCCGATTTGACCTTATGGCTTTTAGAGCATCAAGCTCAGCCTGTCAATTTAGCTGCGATTAAGGCCTTGCTTGAGCCAGCGCAAAGCATCGCCGCTGAGCCGCAATTGGACGAGGCTAAGCTCATGACGGAGTTACGCCTGGCCCGCCAGAAATTAATACTGTGTTTGGGTTTGCGTGATTTGAGTGGCCAAGCGCCATTGGCCGAGGTTACTGAAGCACTGAGTTTGTTTGCTGAACAATCCGTCGCAATCGCCTTGGAGGCGATCCGCGCTGACTTAAAGATCCGCTTTGGTATTCCGTGGTCCTCAGAAAGTAATTGTGAGGTACCGCTGATGGTGGTGGGAATGGGTAAGCTCGGTGGCTATGAGTTGAACCTGTCTTCAGACATCGATTTAATTTTTCTTTATGAGTATGAAGGCGACACCCAAGGCGGTGAAAAAAGCCTTTCGAATCACGAGTGGTTTACCCGGATGGGTAAACGCCTGATCAAGATCATTTCGGAGCACGATGCCAATGGTTTTGTCTTCCGGGTGGATATGCGTTTGCGGCCCAATGGTGACTCTGGCCCGCTGGTATGTAGCCTCGATATGCTTGAGGTATATCTGACAGTTCAAGGCCGCGAGTGGGAGCGGTATGCCTGGATTAAAGGGCGACTGATTTATCCACTGACAGGCTCAGCCGATCATGGGCGCTGCGAAAAAGCATTGGATCAGCTTATACGTCCGTTTGTCTATCGACGCCACTTGGACTATGGCGTGATTGCAGCGATACGCGATTTACACACACAGATACAGCGCGAGGCAGAAAAACGCAGCGCCAATCGCTACGGTAGGTCGCACGACATCAAGCTTGGACGGGGCGGTATTCGTGAAATTGAATTTTTAGCGCAAATGTTTCAATTGATGCGGGGCGGCACAGACCCACGCTTTCGAATTAGACCGACCTTGCAGGTATTGCAGTTAATTGCCCAGCAGAATTTATTGCCAGCGGATGAAGTGCATGATTTAACCCAGGCCTATATTTTTCTCCGTCGCCTTGAGCACCGCATTCAGTTGTGGGAAGACCAGCAAACCCATTATTTTCCTGAAGAGACCGAGTCTCGGGCGCGTTTGGCAGAAGCCATGGCTGGACCCGATGGGCAATCTGAGGCGCCATTACCTGCATTCCTAGAAGAACTTACTCGCCAGCAAGATCGGGTTGCGCGATTATTTGAAAAAGCCTTTGTGCTGGACGATAAGACGCGCCTCGATACCGAATCCGTTGCATCCGATTGGCAGCCCAATGGCGACCGCTATCCAGAAGCCTGCCAGCGCTGGCAGACTTGGCTGGAAAGCTCAAAACAGCGCAGCTTGCCAGAAAAAAGCCGACACATCTTTAATAATTTGATTTGCAAGGCGGCAGAGCAGTTAGATCAAGACACCATTAGCGCTGTTTTGGCAGACCAAACCTTACTGCGCTTTTTTGATTTATTGGAGGCGATTGCGCGGCGTAGTGCATACCTTTCCATATTGGCCGAGTACCCCAGTGCCCTTAATAACATTCTGGCTTTATTACAGGCTTCTCAATGGGGCGCAAGCTACTTAAGTCGCCACCCCCATTTGCTAGATTACCTGCTCGCTACCCGTTCTGAATCTGAACTCGTGAATCATCCGGATGCCTATTGGAAGGGCGTTAAGGCCGATTTAGATATGCGCCTCGACGATGCCCTAGCAGAAGGCGATGGCGCAGCCGAGCACGCCATGGATATTTTGCGAGTGACCCACCATACCGAAACGTTTATTACGCTTTTGGCTGATTTGGGAATAGGCATTGCCAAGCCCTTGAGTGTTGAGGCGGTAAGCGATCGTCTATCCGCCTTGGCTGATTTAATTCTACAGGCGAGCTTTGAGCGGATTTGGCCGGGCGTAGCTAAGAAATTTGATTTAGATCCATCCTTCCCATCGTTTGCGGTTATTGCGTACGGCAAATTGGGTGGCAAGGAATTGGGATATGCGTCTGATTTGGATTTGGTTTTTCTGTACGACGAAACTCAGGCCCAAGCCGGCGCAGTTCAGTTTCCGGTGCAAGAGGTTTTCTCATTGCTAGCCAAGCGCATGATTAACTGGCTGACGACGCACACTGCTGCAGGCACCCTCTTTGAAATTGATACCCGCCTAAGACCGAATGGTTCTGCAGGATTTTTAGTTACGAGCCTCGATTCATTTCGCAAGTACCAATTTCGGGAAGGCGACAACGCGGCCTGGGTTTGGGAGCATCAGGCCTTAACGCGTGCTCGCTTTGCTGCCGGCAATATCCAAGTAGCACCGCAGTTTGATGCCATTCGATCCGATGTTTTAAGTCAGGCGCGTGATGTTGCCGCCTTACGTTTAGAGATTCTGGGTATGCGTCGCAAAGTGCACGCTGGTCACCCCAATCCCAGCAGTCAATTTGACTTAAAGCATGATGCGGGCGGTATGGTCGATATTGAGTTCATCGTGCAATTTCTGATATTGGCTTACGCACATCAGCATCCGGCACTGATTGGTAATTTGGGCAATATCGCATTGTTGGGTATTGCCTCGAGCGCAGGATTGATTACGGATTCATCCGCCATTGCGGTAGCCGATGCCTATCGTCTGCTGCGCGAACAGCAGCACCGACTGCGCTTAGATGGGGCTGAAAAAACCCGAGTTGATTTGGCGCTTCACCCTGATCTTTTGATGGCGCGCACTGCAGTCAGCGCACTGTGGGAAGGTATTTTTCAAGATACATCGAACGACTAACACATATGCCCTAATCGGGATATCGCATTAACTTTGTTCCAGCAACTCCCGAGCATGACGCCGCGTTGTATCGGTAATGGTTGCTCCGCCGAGCATGCGGGCGATTTCTTCAACGCGCTCATTACGGCCTAGCGTACTGACCTGTGACAATGTTGTATTGCCCGCCTGGGATTTGCTGACTTTGAGGTGATGGTTCCCTTGAGCCGCAACTTGAGGCAAGTGGGTCACGCAGATAATTTGATGGGATTCACCCAGTTGGCGTAATAGTTTTCCTACTGTTTCAGCAACAGCACCACCAATGCCGGCATCAACTTCATCAAAAATTAAGGTGGGCGTAAAGGAGGCCTTGCTGGTAATAACGCTGATGGCTAAGCTAATGCGGGCAAGTTCGCCGCCGGAGGCAACTTTAGCAAGGGAGCGCGGAGTACTACCAGCATGGCCCGCCACTTGAAATTCGATTTGCTCAAGCCCGCTGGCCCCGCCCTCGGCTAGCGGAAGAAGGGCGATCTCCAGTTGACCGCCCGCCATGGATAAATCCTGCATTGCCAAAGTAACTTCTTTGCTGAGCTGGCTTGCTGCTTTGCTGCGTTTTTGTGACAGCTGCGTTGCTACTTTTAGATAGGCCTCTTCTGCTTGCTTTACTTTATTGCGAAGCGCCTCGATGTCTTGCGCAGCAGTTAAGGCATGCAAGTGGTCTGCGGTGTCGGTCAGTAATTGCGGCAAGGCATTGGCGTCGACTTTGTATTTGCGCGCAGCAGTATGTAAATTCTGCATACGGGTCTCGAGCTGGGCTAAGCGCTCTGGATCAAGGTCTAACTTTTGCAAGTACCGGTTCAAGCCGTGTACGGCTTCATCCACCTGAATCTGTGCGGACTCTAGCGCATCCGCAATCTCTTTTAAGTTGGCGTCGTGTTCGACTAAGTCGCACATCACTGCATTCATTTTAGAAAGGGAGGAGTCGACCGAGTGATCGGATTCGCTCAAGATCGCGATGGACTCTTGGCAACCGCTTATGATTTTTGCTGCATTGGCCAATCGGCTATGGTCACTTTGTATGGTGAGCCACTCGCCGGCAATGGGAGCCAGTTCCGTTAATTCTTCCAGTTGCCACTCGAGGCGCTCGCGTTCTCTAGCAAGGTCTTGACCCGCATTCTCTGCTTGGGCTAGTTGCTTGCGTAAATCATGCGCCGCCCGAAAGGCGCTACTGACATCGTTCACCAGTGCTCCGAGGGCCGCATGCCGATCGAGTAGATCGCGCTGCGCCCCCCCTTTTAGTAATAGCTGATGGGCATGTTGACCGTGGATATCGACCAATTGATCACCGGCCTCGCGCAACTGAGTGAGTGTGGCAACACTGCCATTAATAAAGGCTCGACTACGCCCATTGCTTTCGACGATGCGTTTTAAAAAAAGACTTTGGCCTTTATCCTCACTGGGAAAGCCATTCTCATCAAGCCAAGCGGCGATGGCTGCTTGCGCATCACCATCGATCTGGAAGAGGGCGCTAATCTCAGCGCGACTGCAGCCTTCTCGAATTTGGCTGCTGTCGGCGCGCTCACCCAAGACGAGACCAAGCGCATCCAGCAAGATTGACTTGCCGGCCCCGGTTTCGCCGGTCAGTACGGTAAAGCCCGATGTGAAATCAAGCTCAAGCGCGTCGACGATAACGAAGTCACGAAGGGCTATGGTTTGCAGCATGGATCTAGAGTACTAAATAAAAGGGATTCAGAATGTCGAGGGATACTCATTCCAATGTAGCTTCTCACGCAAAGTTCTGTAGTCACTATGACCGCGTGGATGCAATAAAGAAATGGTTTTATCGGATTGGCGCACATCAACCCGATCGCCGACTTGCAAATGGGTGAGGGATTGCATATCAAAGTTGACGATTACCTCGCGCCCGCTGATAACCTCAATGCTGGTTTTTGCATCTTGCGGCAAGACGATGGGTCGATTAGAGAGGGCATGGGGCGCAATCGGCACGAGCAAAATACCTGCAACCCGGGGATGCAAGATAGGGCCTCCCGCGGATAGCGCGTATGCGGTTGATCCGGTTGGGGTAGACACGATCAAGCCATCGGAGCGCTGGTTGTACATAAAGGAGTCATTGACCTTGACGGCTAACTCCACCATGCCGGATATTCCAGAGCGATTGACAACCACATCATTTAAGGCGAGTGCGTGATTAATCACCTTGCCGTCGCGCAGGACAACTGCGTCTAACAGGGTGCGCTCATCGGCTTCATAGTGGCCCGCGATGATTTCTGTCAGAACGGTTTTGACATCCTGAATCGGAATATCCGTCATGTAGCCAAGGCGACCTAAGTTAACGCCCACCAACGGTACTTTGCTGCCCGCAAGCTGACGCCCGATACCGAGCATGGTGCCATCGCCTCCCAGCACAATCGCCAAATCGATCGAGCCGGCAAAGTCCTCTACTTTTTTATGGGGATAGTCAGTAATTTGGGTATTTGTTGCGGTTTCAGCCTCTAGAAAGACTTCGCATCCGCGCCCCAACGCCAACTTGGCCAGTTCGTGCAAATGATCCGCAATGCCATCCGCCTGGTATTTGCCAACAAGCGCAATCCGGCCGAAGCCTTTTGGGTGATTTGGGGAAGAAGGGCTTACCATATCAAGATTAAACCATAGGCATAAAATAAAGCCCACCATGGATGACCGCTCCCGCGCCCTCTTAAAAACCCTCATTGAGCGATACATTGAGGAGGGGCAGCCTATTGGCTCAAGGACCCTGTCGCGCTTTTCAGGGCTAGACCTCTCGGCAGCGACGATTCGGAACGTGATGGCCGATCTTGAGGATATGGGCTTTGTTACCAGCCCCCACACCTCCGCCGGTCGTGTTCCAACCCCACGGGGGTATCGCCTATTTGTGGACACGATGTTGACAATACAGCCCCTCGAGGCGATAGCAGCCCGCGACTTAGAGCAGCACCTATTGCCTGACTCGCCACAACGCATGATTAACTCTGCTGCAGAAATACTCTCGAACTTAACCCACTTTGCTGGGGTGGTGATGACCCCAAAGCGGGCACACGTGTTTAAGCACATCGAATTCTTGCGCCTGGGCGAAGGCAAAATTTTGCTGATCGTAGTGACCCCAGAAGGCGATGTGCAAAATCGCATTTTGCCTACCAACCAAGATTACAGCCCAAGCCAATTAATCGAGGCTGGTAACTACATTAATTCCCAATTCTCGGGCAGAAGTTTTGATGAGGTCCGTCTCCGGCTTAAAGCGGATTTGGATAATTTGCGAACCGATATTTCTGGTTTGATGACCTTGGCGCTGGATAGCA
This sequence comes from Pseudomonadota bacterium, assembly GCA_041158405.1. Taxonomy (GTDB): domain Bacteria; phylum Pseudomonadota; class Gammaproteobacteria; order Burkholderiales; family Burkholderiaceae; genus Polynucleobacter. The sequence continues at coordinate 9,944 of JBEBBK010000008.1, read as the reverse complement.
GCTCTACCACTGGCGATATGGGCTATAGCGGCATGGTGCTCTCGGGCGAGCGCCGCTTGCTCAATGTAGGGGACCTCAGTTCCAATCTGGACAAATTGCGCAAGATGTTCGATATGCTCGAGCAAAAATCCGTCCTGATGCAATTGCTCGATGTATCAAGTCATGCCGACGGTATTCAGATATTTATTGGCGGTGAAAGCGATTTATTGCCCTATGAAGATTTGGCTGTCATTAGTGCGCCCTATAGTGTTGACGGCACCATTGTCGGCACCTTGGGGGTGATTGGGCCAACGCGTATGGCTTATGATCGGGTTATTCCGATTGTTGACATCACGTCGAAGTTACTTTCCGGTGCCCTAAGCCATTCCTAAGGATTTGTTTTGAATCAAAACCCCCATTTGCGGCCAAGCAAGACAGCCATTTTGCTGCTGAACTTAGGCACACCATCTGCACCCACGCGCAGTGCAGTCAAAGTCTATTTGAAGGAATTTCTATCGGACCCGCGGGTCGTGGAAATTCCACGCATCATTTGGTGGTTTATTTTGAACGGCATTATCTTGCCCATTCGGAGCGGCGCTTCTGCAAAAAAATACGCCACGATTTGGTTGCCCGAGTTGGGATCGCCACTCTTGCATTACTCGCGTTTGCAAGCCAAGTCATTAGCGGCAAACTACGCCAATCAAAACCAAACCGTCTTGGTGGACCTGGCGATGCGCTATGGCAAACCAAGCACCCAAGAAGCCTTAGATGCATTGCAGGCTCAAGGCATGGAGCGCTTACTGTTGCTTCCCCTCTATCCGCAGTACTCCGCCACTACTACGGCATCGAGTTTTGATGAGGTGTTTCGTGTGCTACGCGCATGGCGCAATCAGCCTGAAGTCCGCATGGTCAAGCATTACCATGATCACCCCGCCTACATTGAGGCCTTACGCCAGCAAGTAACGGAGTTTTGGGAAAAAGAGGGTCGCCCTGACTTTATGAAAGGCGAGCGCCTGGTTCTGTCCTTTCATGGACTGCCCAAACGGAATTTATTGAAGGGCGATCCCTATCACTGTGAGTGCCTCAAAAGCGGCCGCTTACTGGGTGAAGCATTGGGGCTCGTTCCAGGGCAATACATTGTTACCTTTCAGTCGCGCTTTGGTAAAGCGGAGTGGCTAAAGCCCTATACCGCGCCTACCCTCGAGCAGCTCGGAAAAGAGCAATGCCCTCGAGTGGATATTTTTTGCCCTGGATTTCCGGCGGATTGTCTAGAGACACTCGAAGAAATTGCTATGGAAGGAAAAGAAATTTTTATAGAGCATGGGGGTAATGATTACCGCTACATTCCTTGCCTTAATAACAACCCAGCATGGATCAATGCGCTCCACGCCATCGCAGCAGATCATATGGCTGCTTGGCCGCTAACCGAGGAATCCCCTGCGGTTCTAGCAAAGCGCAATGCTCTGGTTGCAGTTGCTGAGGCCCATATCGCCAATCCCACCGCCCCAGCCGCCCCTTGAAATGGCCTGATTTGCGCCCATATACAGATTAAATAAGCAGCAGCAAGTGCGCTCAAAGCCACTTCCCTTCCGACATTACCAAAGCGATTTAGACCCATGACCCAAGAAAAACCCGAACCAACACCAGAAAATCAAGCCGAACCAGTAGCTGCGGATAAAGCTACCAGTGCCGCAGAAGCAGCGGCCGAGCAGACTGCCGAGCAGCAGCTGGTTGATCTCCAGCAAAAGTTAAGCGAGATGCAAGACAACTTCTTGCGCGCCAAAGCCGAGGGGGAAAACATTCGTCGCCGCGCAGCGGAGGACATTGGCAAGGCACATAAATTTGCCATTGAGGGTTTTGCCGAGCATTTAGTGCCTGTTGCCGATAGCCTTTACGCTGCCCTAAGTGCGGAAGCGGTCGATGCAAAAGGCTTTAAGGAGGGATTGGAGATCACACTAAAGCAGTTAATGAGCGCCTTTGAAAAAGGGCGCCTAGTGGAAATTAATCCCGCTAGTGGCGATAAATTTGATCCCCACCACCACCAAGCCATCTCGATGGTGCCTTCGGAGCAAGAGCCTGGAACCGTAGTGAGCGTATTGCAGCGCGGCTATTCGCTGGCGGATCGGGTTTTAAGGCCTGCTTTGGTTACCGTGAGTCAGTCGGCTTAGAGGCCAACCTTAGCATTTAGGTCAAAAAAGAAGATAAATTGGTTTTTTCTGGGTTTTTGCCCCTTGAATTGGCCTTTTTTGACCCCAAATACCTTACATCAGACGTAATAACGCGATAGCGCACACCTTAATTTAAAGCGGAGTAGATATGGGAAAGATTATTGGAATTGACTTAGGAACCACCAACTCGTGTGTTTCTGTCATTGAAAACGGCACCCCTCGGGTAATTGAAAACGCCGAAGGCGGACGTACAACCCCTTCGATTATTGCCTACATGGAAGATGGCGAAGTACTCGTTGGCGCACCTGCGAAACGCCAATCGGTTACCAATCCACGCAACACCGTGTATGCGGTAAAGCGCCTGATGGGCCGTAAATTTACGGACAAAGAAGTTCAAAAAGACATCGGCCTGATGCCATACAAAATTATTCAAGCGGATAACGGCGATGCATGGGTTGAGGCGCGCGATAAGAAAATGGCGCCACAGCAGGTCTCCGCTGAAATTCTGCGCAAAATGAAAAAGACGGCAGAAGATTATTTGGGCGAAGAGGTGACGGAAGCAGTTATTACTGTACCAGCTTACTTCAATGACAGCCAACGCCAAGCCACTAAAGATGCTGGCCGTATTGCTGGCTTGGAAGTCAAGCGCATCATTAATGAGCCTACCGCTGCTGCCTTGGCATTTGGCCTGGATAAGCAGGAGAAGGCAGATCGCAAGATTGCTGTTTATGACCTGGGCGGCGGAACCTTTGACGTTTCCATTATTGAAATTGCCAACGTCGATGGTGAAAAGCAATTCGAAGTACTGTCCACCAACGGAGATACCTTTTTAGGCGGCGAAGATTTTGACCAGCGCATCATCGACTGGATTATTGATGAGTTCAAAAAAGAGCAGGGCGTTGATCTCAGCAAAGACGTTTTGGCATTGCAACGCTTAAAAGATGCGGCAGAAAAAGCCAAGATCGAATTGTCTTCATCGCAGCAAACCGAAATCAACTTGCCTTATGTCACGGCTGATGCCAGTGGCCCTAAGCACCTGAACTTGAAACTTACCCGTTCCAAGCTCGAGTCCTTGGTAGAGGAGTTGATTGAGCGGACCATGGGCCCATGCCAAATGGCACTCAAGGATGCTGGGGTATCTGCGTCCGAGATCGATGACGTGATTTTGGTGGGCGGTCAAACACGCATGCCAAAAGTACAAGACAAAGTGAAGGACATCTTTGGTAAAGAGCCACGCAAGGACGTAAACCCAGATGAAGCCGTTGCTGTTGGTGCGGCGATTCAGGGATCGGTTTTGTCGGGCGATCGCAAAGACGTTCTGTTGCTGGACGTAACACCACTGTCCTTGGGCATTGAGACCTTGGGCGGCGTGATGACCAAGATGATTCCAAAAAACACGACCATCCCTACCAAGCATGCACAGGTCTATTCCACAGCGGAAGATAACCAGCCTGCGGTTACGATTAAGTGTTTCCAAGGTGAGCGTGAGATGGCCAGCGCCAATAAGTTATTGGGTGAGTTTAATTTGGAAGGCATTCCGCCTGCTGCCCGTGGTACGCCACAAATTGAAGTTACCTTCGATATTGATGCCAACGGTATTTTGCATGTCGCTGCTAAAGACAAAGCCTCTGGTAAAGAAAACAAAATTACCATCAAGGCCAACTCTGGCTTAACTGAAGAAGAAATTCAGCGGATGGTCAAAGATGCCGAAGCCAATGCAGCGGAAGACAAAAAAGTATTGGAGCTTGTTACTGCCCGTAATACGGCAGATGCCTTGGCACACTCGACCAAGAAAGCATTGGAAGAGCATGGTGCGAGTTTAGAAGCGGCTGAAAAAGAAGCGATTGAGGCTGCTTTAAAAGAACTCGATGAGGCGATTAAAGGCAGCGACAAAGCAGCGATCGAGTCGAAAACCGAAGCACTGGGTAAGGCGAGCCAAAAGCTAGGTGAAAAAGCCTTTGCTGCTGAGCAAGCGAAAGCCGGCGGCGGCGCTGCCCCTGGTGCTGCTGGTGCGAGTGCATCGCAGGGCGGCCCAGCCGATGCGGATGTAGTCGATGCCGACTTTAAAGAGGTTAAAGAGGATAAGAAATAATCCACTATTTACATAGGCAGTAAACCCAAGTCGGCCCCGCGCCGACTTGTGTCGTTTTAATGATGCTGAGAGGAAGATGCAGTGGCTACGAGTAAACGCGATTTTTATGATGTACTGGGCGTTGGAAAAAATGCCAGCGACGAAGATTTAAAAAAGGCGTATCGCAAATTAGCGATGAAGCATCACCCTGATCGCAATCCCGATAATCCGGGGGCTGAAGCCAAGTTCAAAGAGGCGAAAGAAGCCTATGAAATGCTCAGCGATCCGCAAAAGCGCGCTGCCTATGATCAGTATGGCCACGCGGGTGTTGATCCCAATATGGGCGCTGGGGGTTTTGCGGGTGGTGGTTTTGCAGATGCCTTCGGTGATATTTTCGGCGATATTTTTGGTCAAGGCGGTGGCCGTAGCGGGGGTCCACAGGTTTATAAAGGCGCCGATCTGCGCTACAACATGGACATTACCCTCGAGCAGGCTGCCGAGGGTTATTCCACCCAAATTCGGGTTCCCAGTTGGAGTAATTGCAAGCACTGCAGTGGCAGCGGCGCTGAGCCTGGTAGCAAAGTTGAAACTTGCCCAACGTGTAATGGTCAAGGACAAGTGCGCGTTGCGCAAGGCTTTTTTTCAATGCAACAAACCTGCCCCAAGTGTCGCGGTACAGGTCAATACATTCCGAAGCCTTGCAAACAATGCCATGGCAGCGGTAAGTTAAAAGAACAAAAGACCTTAGAGATAAAAATTCCGGCGGGCATCGATGACGGCATGCGCGTGCGCTCGGTGGGTAATGGTGAGCCTGGCGTCAATGGCGGCCCCAGCGGCGATTTGTATGTCGAAGTGCGTGTTAAACCACACCCAGTGTTCGAGCGCGATGGCACTGATCTTCATGTACAAATGCCAATTTCGTTTGCAACCGCAACCATCGGTGGCGAGATTGAGGTACCAACATTAACTGGCCGGGTTGAGTTTCCAATTCCAGAAGGGACTCAGACGGGCAAAACATTCCGCTTGCGCAATAAAGGCATTAAAGGATTGCGCTCAGCCGTCGTGGGTGACCTGTTTGTGCATGTGATGGTGGAGACCCCGGTCAAGCTGTCGGAAGAGCAAAAGGAACTACTTAAGCAGTTTGATGAGAGCCTGCGGTCGGGTGGCGCTAAACACAATCCCCATCAAAAAGGGTGGTTTGATAGCGTTAAAAGCTTTTTTAGCTAAAAGCTGAAATTCGCTAGGAAGCGAAGCCGTGTTCCGGACCCGGAAAACGGCCCGCTTTCACATCGCGAACATAGGCTTTGACTGCCGCCTCGATCGATGGCTTGCCTTCCATAAAATTCTTGACGAACTTGGGCGGCTTGCCAGGGCTAATTCCGAGCATGTCGGGCAATACTAATACTTGGCCTGAGCAGTCTGGCCCAGCCCCAATGCCAATCGTTGGAATGGATACCGCTTCTGTAATTTTTTTCCCTAAAACCGATGGTATGGCCTCTAACACAAGCAACTGGGCTCCAGCAGTGGCGCAAGCCTGCGCTTGTTCCAGCATCAGCACTGCGGCATCTTTATTTTTGCCTTGCACTTTGTAGCCACCAAGCAAATGTACGGATTGTGGCAACAAACCAAGGTGAGCGCATACGGGTACGCTGCGCTCAACCAGGTGAGCAATGATTTCAACTTGCCAATCGCCTCCACCCTCCAGCTTGACCATGTCGGCACCCGCACGCATCAGTTCGGCGGCAGACTCTAAAGCAAGATAGGGGTCACCATAACTCGCAAAGGGTAAATCGGCCATCAAAAAAGCCTTTGCATTTGCCCGGGCAACGCACTGGGTGTGATACGCCATCTCTTCAACGGTGACTGGTGTGGTGCTGTTGTGGCCTTGAACGACATTACCAAGCGAGTCGCCAACCAAAATCACATCGATGTCACAGCGATTGAGGAGCGCAGCCATGGTTGAATCATAGGCCGTCAGGACAGCAATTTTTTCCTGCTCTGTATGCATCGAGAGCAGTTTAGAAATCGTAATGGGCTTTTCGCCTTGCAAATAACTCATACCACCAGTGTAATGAATTAATGGGCCGAGGGGCGATATTCGGCTTTTTCGTCGCTGGCGCAGTTGCGGCAATTCAGTTTTTCAATGCGCTGATGCGCTACCTGGGGCAGGTAAGTTTTGAGTGCTCCAAACTCTGGCAAAAAGAAATCCGGGGCAATTTCCAGGAGAGGCAGCAAAACAAAGGAGCGCTCGGTAATGCGGGGATGAGGCAAGGTCAGTTCGGAATCGCCCTGAGCAACCCCTTCAAAATACAAAATATCGAGATCAAGTGTGCGCGGCGCATTTTCGTAGGGGCGCTCACGACCAAATTCCTGTTCGATAGTCTGGCAGACATGCAGCAAGCCATATGGCGTTAAGTCGGTCTCAATCTGCACTACTGAATTAATGTAGTCGCCGCCCGTCGCCTCGACAGGCGCGCTTTGGTATAGGCAGCTTTTATGAATGATTTGCAATTGACTACGCAAAGCCAAGCAAACCATGGCATCGGTAATGATTTGGCGTGTATCGCCGACATTGCCGCCAAATCCAATAAATGCTTTTGCCATAGTAAGTCCCAACAGAATATGGGAGTACTTTACTGAAGATTGCTAAAACGTGCTTGGCAGCCCTGATTTAGTCGCTAGCGGCCTGATCAGGGGTTGCTGCAGTGGCTGCCTTGGGTTTGCGCCGCCTGCGGCGCTTCGCCGCGGGACCGCCCAAACCGGTCAGGGAAACCTCTTCCTTGACGGCGGCCAATAACTCCTCTTGTTGCTGCGGATCGGCATCAATAAAACGGGTCCACCATTGACCCAGGCTTTCTGGGCGCTCACCCGTGGCGCAGCGTAGCAGCATGAAGTCATAGCCTGCCCGAAAGCGCGGTAGCTCCAGCATCCTCTGCGGGAAGCGCCCAATGCGCTTATCGAATCGAGGCTGTAAGGCCCAGATTTCCCGCATATCAGCCTCGAAGCGCCGCTGAATCATCATGCCCTTACTTTGGGTGGCAATCACATCGTCCATTGCAGCATGTAAGGCGGCGATGTTACTCATCCCCGCAGCTAGATTTTTTTGCCATATGTTTAGTAGCTGAGGCCAGAGCAGGGTGGCAAATAAAAAGCCTGCAGAAATGCCTTTGCCGTTTTGAATGCGTTCATCGGTATTGCTTAAGGCCAAGCGAATAAATGCTTCGCTACCTGGAGTCCCTTCATTGGGGTCGAGCGCGGCATCAAGCAGTGGCAAAACCCCGTGATGCAGGCCTGCTTCCCGTAAGCCCTGAATGGCTTGCCACGAATAACCCGACATGAGTAGTTTGAGGATTTCATCGAACAGCCGAGCGGCGGGCACGTCATGAATCAACTTGGCAAGTTTAGTAATCGGAGCGCGGGTTTCGGGGGCGAGGGCAAAGCCTGTTTTAGCTGCAAACCGAATTGCCCGCAACATGCGCACGGGGTCTTCGCGGTAGCGTTTGGATGGATCGCCAATCATGCGCAGGGTGCGTTGCTGCATGTCCGCCATGCCGCCGTGGTAATCCAGTACGGTTTCAGTAGCGGGATCGTAGTACATGGCATTAATCGTGAAGTCACGCCGCGTAGCGTCTTCCACTTGAGTGCCCCAAACGTTGTCGCGCAGAATGCGGCCGCTGTCAGCGACATGGTCACCGGCGTTTTCAAGCAATGCCCGAAAGGTCGATACTTCAATGATTTCGGGACGCTCTTTGCCAAAAAAAGTCACGTGCACAATCTGAAAGCGGCGACCGATTAGGCGTGATTTCCGAAACAGCTTTTGCACTTGCTCTGGAGTTGCATTGGTTGCCACATCAAAATCCTTGGGGCCAATGCCGAGTACAAGATCGCGTACTGCGCCGCCGACGATGTAGGCCTGGTAGCCCCCTTGTTGCAAGGTATGCGTGACTTTGACTGCATTTTTTGAAAGGAGCTGCGGGTCAATCCGATGGGCTTTTTTGCTAATGCGCTTGGGCGCGCCGGCCGCAGGGGATTGCGTCACCTTAGGCCGTGGACTGCGGCGGAAAATGCGCTGAATCAACTTCGTAATCATACGAACAGTTCCAAAATGGGCCACTGCCGTTTTTCAGCTTCGGCACGCAAGCGATGATCCGGATTAGTTGCAATCGGATGACTCACAACTTCTAAGAGTGGCAGGTCATTAAGTGAATCCGAATAAAAATAACTCTTCTCCATCTGATCCATCGTGTGACCTAAGGAAACCAACCAATCCTGCACCCGCTGAATTTTTCCTTCCCGAAAACTGGGAATGCCATGCACTGCACCGGTAAACATTTGACTGGCATCATGGTTAACGGTGGCAGGTTCAGTGGCCACTAAGTGCGTAATACCGAATGCATTCACAATCGGGCGAGTAACAAAGCTATTGGTCGCAGTGACAACGCAGCATAGATCGCCAGCATCTTGATGGCGTTTTACTAAAGCAATTGCGGCCGGATGCAATTTACCGACAATCACTTCCGCCATAAACGCATCATGCCATTGCTGCAGCTGGGCGCGCGGATGCTCGGAGAGCGGCTTTAATGCAAAGCGCAGAAACGCATCAATATCTAACTTACCAAGCTTGTAGTCAGCATAAAACTGATCATTTTTCTGAGCATAATCAATCGCATCGACAACCCCTTGGCGGACTAAAAATTGCCCCCACTCGTAATCACTATCGAAGGGCAACAGGGTGTGGTCTAGATCAAATAAAGCAAGTTGGGTCATCGGCTCATCAATTCATTATTCGGACTACCGGAAAGCTGCAGTAATTCGCGCACCAAGGGCAAGGTAACTGCCCGCTTTGTTTCCAAGGAGTAGGCATCAAGGGCATCGAGTAGCGCCATGAGATTAGGCATATCTCGGTAAAAACGACTTAAAAGCCATGGCAGCACATCGGGTGAGAGTACCAGTCCACGATCACTCGCTGCCTGCTCTAATGCCTGTATTTTCTCATGGTCACTTAGTAAGTGGGTCTGAAACACCATCCCCCAAGCGAGGCGGGTCCGTAAATCTTCCCGCAGCTTCAGGTTTGCAGGAGCATCGCTACCCGCCATAAAGACGAACAGTTGCTGACTATCCCGTACCGCATTCAGAACACGAAAGAGTGCGCCACTCAAGCGCTCATCAAGAAGATTCACATCGTCGACCGCAATCACGGTTGAATTAGCCGCCTTTAACTGCCGCGGCAGTTCTGCTTCCAGTTTCACCCAGGCGCTGGGGTCATCGTTACTTAAGTAGTAATAAGCAAGTGAAGCGTTTTGCGCTGCGTGCATGAGGGCGCGTAATAAATGGCTGCGCCCAGACCCAGGGGCGCCCCACCAATAAATCCAACGGTGGTTTAAGGGGTTTACATCGACGATTACTGGAGTTGCTGTGGATACAGCCCACTGCTCGGTGATTTTTTGTAGTGTAGAAATGAGCGCGCGATCACTGCCAGGCAAAAAATTATCCAAGGATGCTTGGTGCGCACGACCAAGATCTAAGGCAAATTGCCGTGGCAGAGCATTGGAACTCATTTACCTTGGTACCAGCTACTCTTGATGTACAAAGACCAGCCAAATTGAATCAATACCAAGCTGACGGCGCTAGCAGGTAATGCGAGTAAGACGCCAAAAAATCCAAAGAGCTTGCCAAAAATAATTAAGGCAAATAGAACAGCAACAGGATGCAAGCCAATTCGCTCG
>JBEBBK010000007.1:0-17680 GCA_041158405.1 Pseudomonadota bacterium | reverse complement strand
CTGTTTATTGGGTTTACCAAGATTGGCCTATCGGGTTTTGGCGGCGTATTGCCTTGGGCGCGGCGCTCGATTGTGGAACAAAAGCAGTGGATCACTGCCGCAGAATTCAATGCCATTTTGGGTATTTGCCAGCTGGTTCCTGGGCCCAATATTGTCAATCTTGCAGTGTGCATTGGTTCCCGTTTTGGCGGGGTGAAAGGTGCACTCGCAGCCGTCCTGGGCTTGATGTTGGCGCCGATTGGCGTGGTGTTGCTATTGGCCATGCTGTACGACCACTTTAGTTACCTTGAGGCAGTTCAGGGCATGCTCCGCGGCATATCCGCCGTCGGTGTTGGCCTAATTGCAGCCACTGGCTTAAAGATGCTGCGCGAAGAATTCCGCTATCCGCGGATGCTGTTGGTTGTTGTGGTGACCCTATTCATTGCGACTTGGCTTACCCTGCCACTGGGGTGGGTCGTTTTAATTGCTTCGCCACTTGCCCTATTCATTGCTTGGCATAAAGCAAAGGAGGTCGCGTGATACTGCTGAGTTTATTTATCTCCTTATCCGCGTTCTCCTTGATTGCCTTCGGCGGAGTCAATGCCTTATTGCCAACGCTCTTTGCGATTGCGGTCGAACAAAAACAGTGGATTGATGCCGAAACCTTTGCGCATTATTTTGCGATTGCCCAAGCAGCACCAGGACCGAATTTAATGACGGTAACGCTCATTGGATGGCATGTGAGTGGTGTCGTAGGCGCGCTGATCGCAACGCTGGCCATTTGCTGGCCATCCTCTATTCTGATCTTTTGGCTGCAACGCTTTATTAGCACAATGCGGCATGAGCGCGCTAAGCAAACCATTCAATTTGCAGCGGCAGCGCTTGCAGTTGGGCTTATTCTTGCCTCGGCCTGGCAGATCGCCATGCAAATTAATACCAGTTGGATTGCTTATGCTTTAACACTCGGTACAGCATTGATTGCCACCGCAACCCGCTGGCATCCGATGTACCTCATTCTGATTGGTGCCGTTTTCGGATTGCTGGGTCTGATCTAAACTTACTTGAGGGCTTGGTAGGTCATGATCCCGAGGAAGGTCAGCACAAGCGAGCCAATCACGTGCAGCAACGCAGTGCCAACCGCCCAGGTGTATTCACCGCGCTGCATCATCTCAACCACTTCTGCAGAGAAACTCGAGAATGTGGTCAGTCCGCCTAAAAACCCAGTGATGATAAATAATCGCCACTCAGGCCCGATGGCTGCATTGCTACCAAAAAAGGCAACGGCAATGCCAACAAAATAGCCGCCAAACAAATTAGCCAACAAAGTACCAATCGGAAAGCCCGATGCCATGCCCGCGCCCAAAACATTAAAGCCAGCACGCAATAGCGCGCCGAAGCCCGCTCCACAAAAAATCGCTACAAGTGATGTGCCCATAGCTTGATTGTAGTTAATGGATGAGGAAGGACAGCATGCTAATGGAGCCCATCTCAATGCCATTGCTAATAATTTCCACCCGCTCGCCACTGCCTTGCAGTGCTAAGGGGTACAAAGCAGGCCAATAGTGCTCCGGGGTCGGGATCGACAGCCGAGCCGCATTACCTGCCCCTTGCCAGTCAACTAAAGGGGCATGCTGATTAGCCAAAATCTGACTCATAAAGAATTGATTGAACTCGGTTGCCCATGGCAGCGGCGCTGCACCTGCGTCCCAATCGATTAAGTGCAAGTTATGAACAATGTTTCCGCTACCTAGGATCAGAATATTTTCGTCGCGCAAGGGCGCTAATTGTTTGGCTAGCGTGTAGTGTTCCTTAGCGCTGAGCGATCCATCTAAGCTCAGTTGCACTACTGGCACATCGGCATTCGGATATAGGTAGCGCAACACCGACCATGCCCCGTGATCAATTCCCCATTCATGCTCCTCCAAAACGACCGCTTGCGTTAGTAAAGACTGAATGCGCTGCGCAAGGGCTGGACTGCCCGGCGCGGGATATTGAATTTGCAATAGGGCTTCTGGGAAGCCGCCGAAATCATGAATGGTTTTAGGCTGCTGCATCGCTGTAAGCCAGATGCCCCGCGTCAGCCAATGGGCTGAGATCAGGAGGATTGCATCGGGTTTGTGAAGACGCTTACCGAGGGATCCCCATGCTGCCGTATGGCGGTTGGGCTCTAAAGCGTACATCGGGCTGCCATGCCCAATAAAAACTGCGGGCTGGCGGTGTTTGCTCATTTCCGGTGGAGCGCGGGCTTCATCCGAAAACTAAGGGTATGGCTATTGAGCTGCACTGTGGCAATTAAGCAAATACGTAACCAATGTGAGCAGCAACCAAAGCAAATAAGATTGCCAAGCTTGTCGCGACCGCCAACATCACGATCAAGGTGATGATCTTTTTATTGATCTCGTCTTTACTTTCTTTATGCCACTCATTCATAACTCATTCCTCAACAGTGCGTATTCATGTGCAAATTGCAATTCCGCAATTATCCACCATCCGGCTAGCGACTAGCCGTATTGCCGAGCTATTTAACGGCCGCGGCCAGCTTTACGCATCATGCCTTTGCCGCCACCAAAGCCACTGGGGGGCTTGCCGCCGGCACCCTGAGGACCTTTGCCGGCAGGAGGACGAACAGGCGGTTTAGCGATCACTGGGCGGGCTGGGGTCTTCGCAGCGGGTTTTTTTTCTTCAGTCACGTTGGGCTCCTGTGGATATCATGTTGCCATGATAAGTGCCTTTTCAATAGAAGCAATAGCCGTCAATGCGATTCCCCTGATTTTGGCCATCACCATTCATGAGGCAGCGCACGGTTATGTTGCCAAACGGCTGGGGGACAATACCGCCTACCTGCTCGGGAGAGTGACTTTAAATCCCTTTAAACACATCGATTTAGTCGGCACCTTGGTGATTCCCTTGGCCTTGATTTTGCTGAATTCAGGCTTTTTAATCGGCTATGCCAAGCCCGTACCGGTGCGCTTTGACCGACTGAAAACCCCCAAAATCGACATGATTTGGGTTGCCTTAGCAGGGCCTGGGTCTAACTTCATTCAGGCAATTGCGTGGGCCATCCTCTGGTTTATGCACCAACTCCTGGGGATCGATGAGCCCTATTTAGGGGCGGTTGCCAAGGCGGGAGTAATGTGGAACATCAGCCTCCTGGTATTTAATCTGCTGCCGATTCCGCCGATGGACGGTGGGCGAGTCCTAACCGGCCTATTGCCTTACCGCCAAGCGGTGTCTTTTAGCCGAATTGAACCTTGGGGCTTTTTTATCGTCTTGGGCCTAGCCCTCAGCGGATTGATTGGTGTTTGGTGGATGCAACCTTTAAGCGGCTTCTTCTTATCGATCATTCGTTTCTTGATGTGGCCCCTGCAACACTTGTTATAAAAAAGGAGCGACGCTTGCTTAAAAGGCGGCGAAGTGGGTTATGCTGATGCGGCATCCACCTTTTTCCATTCATAAGGAGATCTCATGTCCACGAATCCACTTATCACCAGTACTGGTCTGCGCATGTTGGCAGCATCCATCATCATGATTACAGCCAACCCCGCTTTTGCGCAGTTTCAAAAATCTGAAGATGCAATCAAATATCGTCAAAGCGCATTCAGCTTAATCGGAACCCACTTCGGGCGGATTGGTGCTGTTGTCAAAGGAGAGGTACCTTACAACAAAGAGGATGTTGCTAAAAATGCAGCCATCATTGCAACGCTATCCACCCTGCCATGGCAAGCTTTTGGCGCTGGCACTGAAGGTGGTAAAGCCCAGCCTGCCATTTGGACTGAGGCAGCTAAATTTAAAGCAGGATCAGAAAAAATGCAGACTGCAGTTGCCGAACTCAATCAGGCAGCACAGTCAGGCAATTTAGAGAGCATCAAAAAAGCATTTAGTGCTGCAGGACAAACCTGCAAAGCCTGCCACGATGACTTTAGAAAGAAATAATTCTTAGGGCATAGAGCAGCAGTAAGGCAATTGCACACAGCGATACAAATGCAGTGAGTCGCTGTAGTGCACCGTCTTTGGAGGCAATGAGTGCTGTAGCAGGTAGACCATTGCCATCACGTTCCACATCTACATCCTTATCACCCTGGATCATCGGCATTAGGATTGGCTCACGCTTGACCCATTGGTAGTAGGCAATAGCCAAGAGATGCAAGCCAATTAATCCGAATAGAATATTAGAGTTGAGCGCATGAATGCTACTGATCAAGCTGACGGTAGCGTTGGGTACATACTTGGCAAGCGGCCCTTGAAATGCAATGTCGTCATCCGTAAACAAACCGGTACTGGCTTGAATACCAACCACCAGCAATAAGGCAATAACCGATAAACTGCCTAAGGGATTGTGGCCGAGACCGCTACCCACCTTACCGCGGAGGAAAGCAATGAGGCGCTGCGGGCTCGGAACAAATGTCGTGAAACGCGAGTGCACTGCGCCAATAAATCCCCACAACACCCGAAACAAAACTAAGCTCAATGCGGCATAGCCAAAATAGGCATGCCACTGCATGAGGTTCCCACCGATATTGACGCAGATCACCGCGCCCGCAATGCAGACAACCAGAAGCCAATGAAACAGCCTAGTCGGTAAATCCCAAATGCGCAGGGTTCTTTTCATAAAGAAAAGAATAAAGCAATCCCACAACCAATACTAGCCATGGGACTGATGATGGGATGCCTTAATCGATCTTAGGCAACTCTTTTTGGATGATCTTTAAACCCTCGCGCAAAATAGAATCGTAGCGGGCGCGCTCGGCACGAATGGTTTCTGGATTCCATTCAAAAAAGCCTTCGCCGGTCTTCATGCCCAGCTTGCCGCTTTTAGCGCGATCGCCTAAACAGTTAGCGATATTGGGTGAGTTATTCAGCGAAGGATAAATACTGGCTCCTGCTGCAGCATGAATCTCTATACCTGCATGATCCCGCTGCATCACTGGGCCAGCTGCAAGGTAGCGGAAACCAAAACCAAAGCGGACGGCTTTATCCACGTCTTCTGGTGTTGCAATGCCTTCATCGATTAGATAAAAAGCCTCGCGCGAAAGTGCATGCTGTAAGCGGTTTGCCAAAAATCCATGCAAATCTTTTTTCACCATCACCGGCACCATGCCGCAAGCGGTCATGAGGCGCGACAAACTTTCCGCAACCATCTTGGCGGTTTTCTCGCCACAAATGACCTCAACACAGGGCACGATGTGCGCTGGCATAAAGAAATGCAAACCAATCATGCGCGCTGCCGTTTTGAGACCAACCGCAATCTCGCTAATCGGAAAACTAGAACTATTGCTAGCCAAGACGGTTTCGGGCTTGGCACGTTTTTCTAGTTCAGCAAAGAGTGATTGCTTTAAGTCGAGTCGCTCGGGTATGCACTCAATGACCAAATCGACATCAGCCCAATCCACTTCGTCGAGTGAGCCAGCCACGGTCAATAAATGAATGCGGTGTTCATAACCCAACTCGGTCATGGCATTGGCAAAGTAATTGGGTAAGTGCGCTCGGCGCTCGGTAGTCAGCTCAACTACTTGCGTAGCACAACCCCCGCGCGCACAGACGGCCGCAACATCGGCGCCCATGGTGCCGCCACCGATAATGACGACCTTCGTTTCTGCTGGAGTAAACAGCATCTTATTTTCCTTTAAGTAATGGTGCAGAACGCGTTGGCGCTGGCACCATAAAATCAAAATCGCAACCCACATCGGCCTGCGTCACCGTCGTTTGGTAAAGGTGACGGTAGCCTGTGGCGGGGATATTTAAGCGCACGGCGGGCGGAGCTAATTCAGCAAGGCGACGCGCAATTTCTGCATCATCTACCATTAACTGAATACGACGTGCATCCACATCCAATTCAATCACATCACCATTGCGCACAATAGCCAGTGGGCCATTTTCTGCCGACTCGGGGGTGATGTGCAGCACAATCGTGCCAAATGCAGTGCCGCTCATGCGTGCATCGGAGATCCGCACCATGTCTTTGACTCCTGCCTGCGCAAGCTTTTTGGGGATTGGTAAATAGCCCGCCTCCGGCATGCCGGGAGCGCCCTTTGGACCCGCGTTTTGTAATACCAAAATGTCATCTGCGGTCACATCCAAATCATCTTGATCAATCCGCAGCGCCAAGTCTTCTAGTGAACTAAATACTACTGCTCGGCCACGGTGCTTGAGCAAAGCAGGCGATGCTGCCGAATGTTTGATCACAGCACCACGCGGCGCTAAATTGCCTTTCAGAATAGCGAGGCCACCGACGGGATAAATTGGCTCTTGTGCAATCCGTATGACTTTGCGGTTGCGCGTCACGGGAGCGGCATCGATCTCTTCGCCCAAGGTTCTGCCGCTGACCGTCATGCAATCTAAATAGAGCAAAGGCTTGAGCTCCCGTAATACCGCCATGAGTCCGCCATCTTCATTGAGGTGCTCCATGTAATGCATACCGCTGGGTTTTAAATCCACCAGCACCGGCACATTACGTCCCAAACGATCGAATGCGTCGAGGTCAATTTTGACGCCCAAGCGAGCAGCAATTGCTGTGAAATGAATTAAGGCATTGGTTGATCCACCAATCGCATGCAGTACCGTTAAGGCATTCGTCAAGGACTCTAAGGTCAGAATGCGTGCTGGCGTTAACGCTTGCCCCGATGGCATCTGCGCCAATTCCACTGCCCTGCGACCCGTTAACTCAGCTAAGCGAAAGCGCTCGGCCATCACCGCCGGTACTGCTGCTGTTCCAGGCAGACTCATGCCGGCGGCCTCAACCATACAAGCGATGGTGCTGGCAGTGCCCATCACCATGCAGGTGCCAGTAGTGGGGGCGAGTTTTTCATTCACAGCATCGATCTCCGCTTGATCGATTTCATTGGCGCGGAACTTGGCCCAATAGCGACGGCAGTCGGTGCAGGCGCCCAAACGATCGCCTTGATAGGTAGTGGTCAACATCGGTCCGGTTGGAATCGAGATGACGGGCACATCAACACTGGCCGCGCCCATTAGTTGCGCGGGTATGGTCTTATCGCAACCGCCAATCAAGATGACGGCATCAACGGGTTGAGCGCGCATCATCTCTTCGGTGTCGAGCGCCATCAAGTTCCGCAAATACATACTGGTTGGAAATGCAAAGGACTCATGCACCGATATGGTTGGAAAAACCATGGGCATGCCGCCGGCTTGCATCACCCCACGCTTGGCGGCTTCAATCATTTGCGGCACGTTGCCATGGCATGGATTGAAATCACTGAAGGTATTCGTAATACCGATAATCGGTCGATCGAGCGCGCTGTCACTAAAACCCATGGCTTTGATGAAGGCTTTTCGCAGAAATAGGGAGAAACCAGCATCACCGTAACGGGTTAAACCCTTACGCATGCCACTTGGATTGTCATTGGAGTTCGCTGAATTACTCAAGGGGGTTTTCCTGTTGATATCGGTCTTAGAAAGTGGTGAATTTGTTAAATCCACTTACAATAGCGCATTATTTCAATAAAAATAGCAGTGAGACATGATCCCCGTCAATTCGGTGTTGCAGGTCGGTTCGTTTCCAGAAATTATGCAAGCGGAAATCAACCGAAGCCTGAAAACAGTGCATTTAACCAATCCCCACGAATCGGTTCCGGCCGGCTCCTATGAGGCGATCCTCACGCGCTCCAACACACCGATTCCCGTGAGCTTGCTCGAGCAAATTCCAAGCCTGAAGGTAATCGCCTGCTGCGGAGTTGGCTACGACAACCTTCCTTTGGATTACCTCAAGGCTCACGGCATTCAAGCAAGCACGACCCCGGGCGTTCTCAATGATGCGGTATGCGAGCTGGGCATCGGCCTCCTCTTCGCTTTGCTGCGTCGCCTACCCGCAGCCGATCTATTTGCCCGTTCTGGCACATGGCAAGAGCAAGCCTTCCCTATTACAACGACCCTAGCCGGCAAAACGGTTGGCATCGTAGGTTTAGGGCGAATCGGCCTTGACCTAGCCAGGCGACTCGAGGCATTTGGAGTGACGATTGCCTATACCGGGCCTAGCGCCAAAAAAAGTGCTTACACCTTCTACAGCAGCGCAGTCGCGCTCGCCGAGGTAGCCGATGTGCTGATATTGACCTGCCCAGGAGGCCCTGAAACGGAGCGCATGATTGATGCCAGCGTCTTAAACACCCTTGGCCCGAATGGATATTTAATCAATATTGCCCGCGGTAGCGTGGTGGACGAATCCGCGCTAATTTCTGCATTGCAGCAAAATCGCATCGCCGGGGCAGCACTCGATGTGTTTGAGAGCGAACCCCAGTTGAATTCCGCCTTCATCCCACTCCATAATGTGGTGCTGAGCCCCCACATCGGCAGTGCTACGCGTGAAACACGCCAAGCCATGACCCGTTTGGCAATTGATAACTTAGAAGCATTTTTTAACCACCGTCCTTTATTAACACCGATCCACTAGAAACCGGAGATCCCATGTTGACCCCTAAGCCTTCCTCACTATCCGCAGTGCTTTCACCTGTCATAACGCCATTTAATGCTGATGGCAGTCCGAATATCCCAAAGCTACTGAAGCAATGCAAATGGCTTGAGGCGAACGGCGTTGGGCATGCTGTATTTGGCACCAACTCCGAGGCAAACTCAATCTCGACCTTACAAAAGCTGCATGCACTCGATGAACTCATTCGCGGCGGGCTAGATCCCGCGCACATGATGCCTGGTACCGGCGCTTGCTCAATTGATGCGGCAGTGCAAATGACCAAGGCGGCCGTGGACGCCAAATGCGGCGGCGTCTTGATGCTGCCACCCTTCTATTACAAGGACATTTGCGATGATGGCTTATTTGCCTATTTTGCAGAGGTTATTGAAAAAGTCGGCGATTCCAAGCTACAGATTTACATCTACAACATTCCACCGGTGACCAAGATTTCCTTAAGTCTTGCATTGCTAGAGCGCCTTGTTAAGACCTATCCTAATACCGTTATTGGCATGAAAGACAGCTCGGGCGATTGGGCTTATACCGAGTCAGTGATTAAGGTATTGGCTCCGGAAGGTTTCCGAGTCTACGCTGGCAGTGAAGTATTTTTAATGCGCACGATGCGTGCTGGTGGCGTTGGCTGCATCTCAGCAACAGCGAACGTAAACCCCAAGGCCATTGCCACTTTGACTGCAAACTGGCAAGCCGCTGGCGCAGACCAGCATCAAGCCGAATTGGATCAAGTACGCGCCATCTTCCAAAAGTATCAGATGATTGCCGCACTTAAAACGGCAGTGGCCCACTTCAGCAAAGATGCCGACTGGCTGCGGATTCGCCCTCCTTTGATGCCCTTAGGCGCCGATCAGCAAAAGAAATTAATCACCGAATTGGAGCAAATTCACTTCTCCATGCCAGGTCTTTAAGGAATCAGTTGGATTTTTGCAAAATATAATGTTTACTTGCTACACCCTTTAATAAAACCTACTCGGAGATAACAAAAAATGAAACTGTTAAAGATCCTTGCACTGACGCTCAGCCTAGGCTGCATCAGCGTTCAAGCGCAAAACTTATCCATTGCCACTGGCGGTACTGGCGGTGTTTATTACCCCATGGGTGGTGGTTTGGCAGCAGTTTTGTCGAAGCACGTCTCTGGTATGTCCGCCACTGCAGAAGTCACTGGCGGTTCTGTCGATAATTTGAAATTAATTGGTACAGGTAAACCCTATGTTGGTTTCTCAATGGCCGATGCTGCAAAAGACGCCATTTCGGGTGAAGACAAATTTAAGGGTAAGCCAATTGATCTGCGCACCTTATTGATTCTGTATCCAAACCTGATGCACGTTGCAACCGTGGAATCCAGTGGTATTAAAACTATGCAAGACCTCAAAGGTAAGCGCGTTAGCACTGGCTCACCCGGCAGCGCTACCGAAGTGATGGCCTTCCGTCTCTTAGAAGCGGCTGGCTTAGATCCAAACAAAGACGTGAAGCGTGAGCGTTTGAGTGTTGCTGAGTCTGTTAATGCTGTAAAAGACCGCAAGATTGATGCGTTCTTCTGGGTTGGTGGCTTACCAACTGCAGCGGTCACCGATTTAGCCAACAGCCCTGGCATGAAAATCGTCATGGTTGACACGTCTGCAGAAGTGCCTGCAATGAATAAGAAATACGGTAACTTGTATTTTCCATCGGTAATTTCTAAGCAAACCTATAGCGGCATGGCAAAAGACAACAGCGTTGCTGCCGTTGCTAATATTTTGGTTGTCAGTTCAGCCATGTCGGATGCCGAAGCCTACAAAATCATCAAGGCTATTTTTGATAACCAGTTGGAACTCGTTCGTTCGCATGCAGAGTATCGGAATGTGAAGCTTGAGAATCAAAAGGCAGGCTCAACACCAGTTGCGTATCATCCAGGCGCCTTGAAGTACTTTAAAGAAAAAGGCATCAAAGTAAATTAATTGCCTAACCGGCAAGTAGCTTGAATTGAAGATAGAAAATTAGGCAGGGACATGACGCAAGCAGCAATTGATACAGCAACACAAGAGAAGTTAGACGCCTTCATTAAGCAGGAAGAGGGCGACTCTAATAACTACAAAGGCCTATTAGCTAAATTTATAGTCCTGGTTGCTGTAGGCATGTCCTTGTTTCATTTGTATGCAGCCTATTACATCGTGCCAACCCACCAGTTACGGGTTGTGCACGTTGCTTTAGTGCTTTTTTTGGTTTTTCTTAGCTTTCCGATTTCGAATCGATTCAAAAATCGACTGATGTGGTGGGACATTATTTTCAGTCTCCTTGCAGTCTATATTTCGTATTACGTTTTGAGTGGTGGCGATGACTTTACCGATCGCAACACTGCTCCCGACCCCAAAGACGTTTACTTTGGTATCGCTTTAATTCTCCTTATTTTGGAAAGCGTGCGCCGCACGAACGGCATGATTCTCGTTGGTGTAACCGTTTGTTTCTTGCTATATGCCATCTTCGGTAATTATTTACCAGCGCCATGGACCCACAAAGGATATGAGTTAGATCGCCTCGTTGGCTTCATGTACATGACTCTCGAGGGCATTTACGGCACAGCGATTGACGTGTCTGCAACCCTGATTATTTTGTTTACGATCTTTGGCGCCTTTTTACAATTTACGGGCGCAGGTAAGTTCTTCATTGATTTTTCCTTTGCTGCCATGGGCGGCAAATCGTCTGGCGTAGGTCGCACCATCGTGCTGTCCTCCTTTCTGCTTGGCGGCCCCTCTGGTTCCGGTGTGGCCACCACGGTTACGGTCGGCTCGGTTGCAGCCCCCATGCTCGAAAAAGTCGGTTACGAAAAAAATGCCGCGGGTGGCCTGCTAGCAGCAGGCGGCCTTGGTGCGATTATTTCGCCGCCGGTACTCGGCGCTGCGGCCTTCTTAATCGCTGACTTTTTGAAGATTTCCTATTTGGATGTGCTCTTGATGGCGTGCATTCCGACCATCTTGTTTTACCTTGGCTTATTTGTCATGGTTGAGATCGATGTGCGCAAGTACAAAATGAAGAGCATTCATTTTGAATCTGCGGAGAGCGCTTGGCAGCTGTCCAAAAAATATTGGTTCCACTTTTTCTCCTTGATTTCCATCGTTGTATTTATGCTGATGGGCTTTTCTCCCGTCTTATCCGTGTTTGCTGCGACTGTGGTCTCTGCTCTCACCAGCATGTTGCGTGAAGATACCGCGATCATTCCCTACGCCTGGTTTAAAGGAAAGATGCCGATTCTGTCTGGCCTTTACAACTCCAACCTCACTAAATCCTTGGCCGCGGGCTCAACTGGCGTCTTAGCAATTGCAGTCACTTGCGCTGGCGCCGGCCTAATCGTGGGTACCGTTACTCTCACCGGCCTTGGTCTGAAGTTTAGTTCGATTGTGATTCAGTATGCGGATGGTTCCCTGCTGCTCACCGCCATCTTCACTGCCTTAGTGGTATGGGTTGTCGGCCTAGCTGTACCGGTTACGGCGTCGTACATCATTTGCGCCGTGATTGCAGCCCCCGCCTTGATTAACTTAGGTGTGCCGGCATTTGCGGCGCACATGTTCATTTTCTATTACGCCGTTCTCTCCGAAGTATCGCCACCAACTGCCCTATCGCCGTTTGCCGCTGCGGCGATCTGTAAGGGTGATCCGTACAAAACAACACTGCAGTCTTGGAAATACGTTGCTCCAGCCATCTTGGTGCCCTTTATGTTTGTGCTGGATAAGTCGGGTGTTAGTTTGTTGCTGATGGGCTCTACCGCTGCGCTTGAGCAAGCCAATTGGAGTGAAATAGCCTGGATTACATTTACAGCCATTGCCGGAATTATTTGTCTGGCCGGCGGTTTGCAAGGCTGGTTTATTGAGAAGACCAATCGCGTGGAGCGCATCGTCATGATTGCATCTGGCGTAGCGCTAGCTTACCCAACCAATGAGGCCGACATTGGCGGATTCATCGGCTTTGGCTTGGTTCTGCTCTCCCAAATCATTCGCAACCGTCGTCAGCGGCCACCGGCAATCGCCTAAGACTTCTTACACTCGGTCTTTAATACGCTTCGAACAAAATAATACCCGCACAAAGCGGGCATTATTCTTTTGTGGTTCTTGACCATATCGCCTAGGCAACGCGTTTACTTGGTGATTTTGCTCCAAGCCGATTTACCGGCGTACTTTTGAACTGCTTTTTCATCGAACTCAAAACCTAATCCGGGGGTTTTGTGCAAAATCAAATCGCCGTTCTTAAACGCCAACTGTTTGTTAATTAAGTTACGGAAATTGAGCACCTGATCGTCGAGGAAAAACTCCACGAAGCGCGCATTGGGTGTTGCAGCAACCAGCGGTGCGTGTAAATCATGCATCCAGTGCGGGCAGACCGTCACACCCTTGCAATCCGCATAGGCTGAAATGCGGCGCCATTCGGTGATTCCTCCGCAGACCGCAGCGTCCGATTGCAAAATCGCTGCGCCGCCAGCCTCAATCAGCTCTCTAAAGCGCCAACGACCCGCCTCCATTTCACCGGTAGCCACATTGATGGTGGTGCGCTGCGCGAGAGCAGCATGTAAATCAATCGCATCGGGAGAGAAAGGCTCTTCAATCCAGTAAGGATTGTAATCCTCAAAGCGGCGAATGTACTCGAGTGCAGTGGGTAAATCACGCCACGCGTTATTTGCATCGAGTGTCAGTAAAACATCATCGCCCACTGCGATGCGCGCCGCCCGGACCCGCTCTTCCTCTTCTCGCGGGGAAAGACGACCCACTTTCATTTTGACCGCCTTAAAGCCCTGTTTGACATAGGACTCCATTTCTTTGCCGAGCTTAGCCGGAGTTTTGCCTTCCAGGTAATAGCCGCCGCTGGCGTAAGCCGGAACTCGATCCTCAACAACCGACCCTAAATAGTGGTGCAGCGGCAAGCCAACTGAGCGGGCATTTAAATCCCATAAAGCCGTATCTAAAATTGAGATGGCACGCATCACCGAGCCCGCACGGCCCTGCAGAATGGATTCATCGTACATCTCCATCCATAAGCCCTCGGAGCGATGGCTATTTTGACCAATCAGTTTTTTGGCGAGCAATTGCTCAACCGCTACTTTGGCAATCGCGCCACCTGCACTGCCCACATAACAAAATCCAATACCCTCAATGCCCTCTTTGCTCCGAACCTTGACGATGCAATAGTGGCGCTCTGAAACGGTTCGCGTTGAAAATGAGGTGACTTTATCCAATGGGACACTTACCGCAGCTACTTGGATTGATTCAATAATGGGCATGGTAGATCCTTGTCAGAGAAAAAAAGATTGTAGACACAATCAGGCCAATTTATTTTGAGCGCGAGCGATTGGCCAATAATGTTGCACTGCAAAATCATAATCTGACACTAGGGGCACAATATTAGATAATCAGGGGGTGAATCTGTTTTTGATCTCCCTCTTGCGTGGTGCACAAGCGTACTTCATCCCCTTATTGGCGATCGTGGCCTTAGGCGGCTACCTCGGCATGCCAATTGCCTCCTCCGAGGCGAATGCGCAAACGACCCCAAATCGCAGCAAGGTGGTAGTTAAAAATAATCCTAAGCAAACTGGTATTAAGGCTCCCCGCTCAGCAAGCCGATCACTTGCGCCCAAAAATTCCAGCTTGGTTGATACCAGCAAAGACGGTGAATTAAATCCAGATGCAGGTGGTAACTTGGATTTTCGGGTGCAGCGTGGCTGCATTAAAACGGATTTGCTGGATGGTAATTTACCCGCACAACTGGGAATCAATGATCCAGTTTTTTTTGAATTCTTTCAAAATCAAACGCGCAGTTTCTTTTCTGGGCTGCGTGGCAATTGCATTCCATACGCAGTGGCATTTGGCAAACGCAACCGCTTTGATTCCCTCAGCATCATGAATGGACCGATACGCGACGCCCGCACCCAAATCCTGACCTTCACCCCATCGGCCTTTGGTGGATTCTTAATTCAGGAGGACCGTCTGCAATCACAGTCTCCCAATCTAGTCGAAGTGGAGCTGTCCCTATCGGATGTCTTGTATGACGCCAAAAAAGTAGGCGATATCTTGCCCGTCGAGCTAGTTTGGGAACTGAACTCCATCGTGAAGCAGTTGTATCCCGAAGATAGCCCGACTACTGCGATTGATGCCAATCAGGTTCGACTAATTGTGGACTTTGGTGACCGTGATCGCTGGGCCCAAATCTGGGCCGTTGAAATCATGAACACCCTGAGTCAAGAAGTGCTTGCAAGTGCATTCTGGATTGATCGTAATGGTATTCCAGGCGGTTTTTTTACCGCTTCGGGTGAGTCAATTGAACGCTCCTTCTGGACTAATCCACTGAGTTATCGCCGCATATCGCGGGGTGTGGGCAACGTACGGGCTGGCCGTGCCAAAGTACCCGCCAAGCAAGCGGGTCAAGCCCCAGCGACCGTGCAGCGCTGGCGCACGCATATGGGTATTGATTACGCCGCTCCGACCGGCACTCCAGTGTTTAGTGTTGCCAACGGCAAAATTGCTTACCTTGGCTACAACGGCGCATTTGGCAATCTCATTATTGTCGAGCACCCAGGCAACTACCGTACTTACTATGCCCATTTGAGTAATTACAACGTTGAACTGAGCGTTGGTAACGATGTACGTCGCGGCCTTGAAATCGGTTACGTCGGCTCTACTGGTCGATCTAGCGGACCGCATCTGCATTACGAGTTGCGGCGCGATGGTACCTATATTGACCCCTACAGCCCATCCATGCAGCTCGATCTTTGGTCGATGCGTGATAGCGATAGCGGTCAGTTCACACGCCAACTGCTACTCTTAGGCAGTCTACCGAATAATGAGTAATGTGCCTGCCATGAATCCGTCTGCCCTGCATTTACAAAACCTAGCCTGCATGCGTGGTGGCAAAACCCTGTTTAGTGATCTTTCGCTGGTACTGGAACCCGGACATCTCTTGCGCATCACCGGTAGCAATGGCACCGGAAAGTCGAGCTTATTGCGTATGCTCTGCGGCCTGTTAACACCCAGTATGGGGATTATTCAGTGGGGCGCAAGTTCAATCGATGCCGATCGGGATTCTTTTCATACGCAACTGATTTACTTGGGCCACACTCCAGCGCTCAAGGGCGATCTCAGCGCCGAAGAAAACATCATTGCAGCAGGCGGCCTGAGTGGCGATGTGATTACCAGCAGCATGGCACGAAGCGCCTTAGTTAGCTCGGGCCTCGGTCACCTAGCAAGTAAGTTAGCCCGAACCTTCTCGCAAGGGCAAAAGCAACGGGTGGCATTGGCCCGCTTGCAGTTGGCACAAGACAAGCCATTGTGGTTACTCGATGAGCCATTTAATGCGCTCGACCAAGACGCAAACGAGGCACTGCAAGCATTAATTCAAGCGCATTTAACGCGAGGTGGCATGGTCGCCTTAAGTAGTCACCAGGCAGTTGCCTTGGATCAAATAGACCGCGTAGTGCGGGTGAGCCTATGAGTGCATCCCTGTCCATTCCAAAAGTCATGCTCGCCATTGTGCGGCGTGATCTTAGCCTTGCTCTGCGTCGCAAAAACGATAGCTTGTCTGCCTTGTTTTTCTTTGTGGTTGTGGCGAGTTTATTTCCCTTGGGTATTGGACCAGAGCCAACATTGCTCGCCAAAATTGCACCGGGAATGCTGTGGATCGCTGCTTTATTAGCCGCAATGCTGTCACTGGGGCGCTTGTTTGCAGATGACTTCCAAGATGGCACTCTTGATCAATTGGTGTTGACTGCCATCCCATTGCCATTGGCCGTACTATCTAAAACTGCAGCGCACTGGATTAGCTCTGGACTAGTACTCACAATAGCATCTCCCATTTTGGCCATCCAATTTAATCTAGATAGTCAAAGCATGGGTATTTTGGTACTCTCGCTCCTGATTGGGACACCCCTGCTGAGCTTAATTGGCTCCATCGGCGCAGCCTTAACCTTGGCAACGCGTGGCGGCGGCATGTTGCTATCCTTGCTGGTTTTGCCGCTGGTCATACCAGTCCTTATTTTTGGAGCCGGCGCAGTCGATGCCCACCACGCTGGCTTGCCAGTCGATGGTCACTTTTACCTCTTGGGTGCAATGCTTGCAATTGCCCTGTTTTTTGCCCCCATCGCCACAGCAGCCAGCGTACGAATCGCTGTGGAATAAACCGGCTAGGCTAAAATCAGTCACACTAACGCATGCTCTAACTACCTTTAAATAAAGACTATTTCCTGTGTTCTCCTCTGGCATCAATTGGTTTAAGTACGCTGCGCCCCAACGCTTTTATGCCTTAACTGGCACGCTAATTCCGTATTGCGTTGCGATTGCCGTGATTGCTACCATCATAGGTTTAACCATTGGTCTGTTGATTGCGCCAAGCGATCACCAACAAGGTGAGTCCTATCGTATTATTTTTATCCATGTGCCTGCTGCATGGATGTCGATGATCATTTACTTAGCGGTGGCATTCTGGGCGGCAATTGGACTCATTTTTAATGCGCGCCTGGCTAGCATGTTTGCTCTGGCCTTAGCACCAACCGGCGCGCTCATGACCTTCATAGCCCTGTGGACCGGATCTCTGTGGGGCAAGCCGACATGGGGTACTTATTGGGTGTGGGATGCACGCCTTACTTCAGAGCTTATTTTACTTTTCTTGTACCTGGGATTCTTATCACTCCACGCATCAGTTGAAGATACCCGCAAAGCCGATCGCAGCGCTGCTGTTTTGGCAATCGTTGGCGTGGTGAATATTCCGATCATTTACTTTTCAGTGAAATGGTGGAATACCTTGCACCAAGGGGCCTCGGTTAGTCTGACCAAAGCTCCCACCATGGCAACCCAAATGTTGACCGGCATGCTCATCATGACGGTAGCGTTTTGGGCCTACTCCTTCGCTTTGAGTTTCTACCGCTGCCGTACGCTCATTTTGGAGCGGGAGCGCCATACCGCATGGGCTAAAGAGGCATTGAAATGATTTATTGGAATAGCCTTAGTGATTTCCTGCAAATGGGCGGCCACGGCCCTTTTGTATGGGGGTCCTTTGCGGTGACTGCCCTTGTTTTTGCTATTGAAATCATGCAGATCCGAAAGCAGCGTCGCCAGACCGAAGCCAGCATTCGGGATGAGTCGTACGCCACTGAAAAAAATTAGGCAAAATAAGGACTTATGAAACCCCGCACAAAACGCGGTCTGGCAATCCTTGGTGGCGTAACGTGTATTGCATTTGCCACTTATATGGTTTTTCAGACTTTTCAAAGTAATTTAGTGTTCTTCTATAGCCCGAGTCAAATTGCGGCCAATG
>JBEBBK010000006.1:0-19089 GCA_041158405.1 Pseudomonadota bacterium | reverse complement strand
TGCATCTCCCGCTTGGGGCTAATTAAATCGCTTCGTACATCAATTTGTTTTTTTAATGCAGCATAAAAATCGGGCATTGTTTCGCAGCGATATAGCAGGCTTGCAAGCGCAGCCTCATTGCCGACTTGGTAGTAGCCGAGATAATCATCTCCGAGCAAACCTCGATTACCCGGAATATCCGAAGCAATCACTGGAATACCGAGGGCTATCGCCTCTGAAACTACATGAGCGCCCCCCTCCATCCGACTAGAAATAACCATCAGGCGACTCTGAGAAAGCATCTTCAATGCATCTACGTGGCTTACCTCACCAATCCATTGATAACGTTCTAGATTTTCGGTATACCCCCTAGCAGATCGATCCATTTGCTCAGTCATGGCCATGCCTAAATGCAAGACGCTGATTTTAGAGTCTGCTGGAATTAAGGGGAGACTACGGGCAATACAAAATGGATCCTTCTCCTCCCTAAGATGCCCAATTACCGTTACCTGAAAATCGGAGCTAGCAATTGACGGTGCAATATCCACTGGTACCGATTGATAAATCACCTGGGCCTTGTGCCGAAGCTGAAGGGGGATTGACTCTAAAGCAGCAGACTGTAAAACAACTAACTTGTCTGCAATTTCCATTGAACGAATGACCTCACCATGGACCGCCATATCTCGATACAAATCGGTGCCCGTCAAGACCAAAACAATTGGCCTATCGGAGTGATTTTTATGAAACTCCATAATTGTCGAACGACTTCGATAGGCATGTAGCGCTATCAGCATGGCAGAATCAGCGCCCGTCCAGGACTCAGTTACAATAACTGCATAGCCGAGCCTCTCCAAGAAATCCTGCCAGCGCAACGCCGTGATGCGATTTCCGTGCAGACTTCCCTCTGGTGCGGGGGTGACTATTTCAATGAGCGGCTTGATATTGAATCCTTATGGCAAAGCCTTGTTTATTTGACATCTATAGTAATTGAGGTTTTCTTTGGAGGCTAAGGTAGCACCCTTATCTAGGTCTCATATCCAGCATTAAGTTGCGTGGACTACACACCAAATCGGGAAATAGAAAAACAACCAAGGAATTTCTCCCTAAGCCGTTGATATTACTGGTGGGCCACCAGGACCCACCTTGTGCTTAATTACTTTTTTTCCGAAAAAGTTAAAGTTGAGCGTTAATCCATATTTATGCCATTCCTTGCCCACCATTTACATCTAGGGTTGCTCCAGTTATAAATCCAGCATCATCTGAAGCAAAAAAAGCAACTACCCCTGAAATATCATCTGCAACAGCGTGTCTTCGTAACGGAATCTCAAGCAATACTTTTGCTCTCTCTTCCGGAGTTCTTCGTGACTCCCAAAGTCCAGTTGTTCTTTTAGTCAACACTACGCCAGGACAAATACAATTTACCGTAATTCCATCCGGACCAAATTCCATAGCTAATTGACGAGTTATTGAAGAAATGGCGCCTTTCGCTGCAGCATAATTAGCGCCAGCAATCAAACTACCAAAGCGCCCTGCTTTTGATCCAAAATTAATTATTCGGCCGCTTTTTTGTTGCTGCATATAGGGCAATACAAAACGGGAGGCAACAACCGTACCCATAACATTTAAATCCAAAACGCGCTTCCAGTCTTCATCTGTTTCATCGAGAAATTGATAGGGCGTATGCAAAGACCCGCCTGCATTATTTACTAATATATCGATTCGTCCAGAGTCTCGAAAAATGGAATCGATAGCCGTCTTAAGAGAGTCTGACTTTGTAGAATCTGCCTCAATGGTGTTTAAAACAACTCCCTGTGCTACACCAATTTTCTTGGCCTCTTCCAAAATTGCTGCATCTCGATCTGATATCCATACATTAGCGCCTTCAAGTGCCAGCCTAATTGAACTTGTTAAGCCAATCCCTGATCCTGCTGCGGTAAAAAATGCTATTTTACCCTTCAGTCTAGAGCTCATTATTCAGCCTTTATATCTGCAGATTTAATTACGGAACCCCAGCGCTTAGTTTCCATTTGAATTCGATTTTGGAATTCAGCCCTTGATCCGCCGATAGGATTTGCGCCAACTTTTGCAAGTCTCGCCTTAAAATCATCAGTGAGTAAAATTTTATTTACTTCAATATTTATCTTTTCCAAAACCTCTGTCGGAGTAGCTGCTGGAGCCAATAGTGCAAACCAGCCCTGAGAGTCAAAATCAGGAACGCCAGCTTCAACCATTGTTGGCGCATTTGGTAATGACGAAGAACGCTTTAGAGTAGTTACTGCCAGAGCTTTTAAGGCGCCAGATTGTATATGGGGTAGTGCCGCCGGTAAATTATCAAACATAAAATCAATGTGTCCGCCCATTAAATCTGTAAGAGCTGGGCTACTACCCCTGTACGGGATATGTAATATAAAAGTTCCCGTTGCCGCCTTAAACATTTCAGCAGATAAGTGCGGAGTACCCCCAATGCTAGAAGACCCGTAACTTAATTTACCGGGCTGCTTCTTGGCAAGCGCTATTAAATCTTTGACGGTGTTAACAGGCAATTTAGGATTCACTACAAGAACATTTGGGACGGATGCAATTACCACAATTGGTGCAAGCTCTTTTTGTGGATTAAATGACATTTTCATCAACTGTGGGTTAATCGTGAGCGTTTGAGGAGCGCCAATAACTAAGGTATAACCATCGGCAGTGGCTCTAGCTGCCATTTCCATACCAATATTTCCACTTGCTCCTGGTTTATTTTCAACAATAAACGTTTGTTTAAAAACTTGGGATAGTTTTTCAGATATCTCTCGACCAACAATATCAGTCGCTCCGCCTGGCGGAAAAGGCACAATTACACGCACAGGTCTGTCAGGATATGTAGCAAAAACAGTTCCAGACCCAATAAATGTAAGCGAATACAAAATAAAAGCTTTAGTACAAATTTTGAATATCTTCATATTTCCTCCAAATTAGGTGTTTCGTTAACTACTATTAGTCCATCAATGTTCCGCCATTCACGTCTAAAATATGTCCGGTAATGTAACTTGCTTCGGCGGAACATAAGAAATGAACAACTTTGGCAACTTCATCCGGCGTTCCCAATCGCTTCATTGGAATTTTTTCAGCCAATGCATTCCATTTTTCTTTTGGAATCATGCTTCCCTCAATAGATCCTGGGGCAACCGCATTTACTCGGACGCCATTTGAGGCCAACTCAATTGCTAGTGATTTAGTTAGGGAAATAACACCCGCCTTTGAGGCGCAGTAGTGCGCTTTTGCTCCCTGATCCTGAATATTTAAGGCAGCCACTCCGGTTTTACCGGCACGCGAGCCAATTAATACGATTGATCCGCCCGGCTTTTTAATATGGGCACTGGCGACTTTACAAACAATAAATGCCCCAGTTAAGTTAACCCGAATAACGTGCTCCCACTCTTCAACAGTTAATTCAGAAATGAATTTTGGGGCTTGAGTGATTCCCGCGGAATGAACTACCGTACTCAGCTCGCCAAATTGAAGTGCTTGCTTAAATACATCTTGCACCTGATTTAAATTAGAAACATCACAAGACAAAAATCGGCAATTGAATGGCAGCTTATGTTCAGGTGGATTGATATCGGCAATGACTACGTGATGTGTAGAGCTAAGTGCATTTACTATAGCCCAACCTATATTACTTGATCCGCCGGTAACGATTGCAACTGAGGTCATTTAGATTTTTCTCAATAATCGGAAACATTGATATGAGTTGAAGCTGGATCAATGCTCACGTTGATTACCGTAGTTCTTCCTGAATTTTGTGCTGTCTGCAATGCCTCAGCCAAAGACTCTGCAGAGTTGGCCCGCAGTCCTAGACAACCCATTCCCTCTGCAATTGTTGCAAAGTCTATCGACGCAAAATCCACTGCTATTTTTTTGCCTTTCATGTTGTCCCGAACCATTCCCAAGCCGCCGTTATTAGCAACTACAACAGTTATTGGTAAATTTTCTTGAACGCAGGTTGACAATACATTCATGGTCATTGCAAAACCTCCATCGCCAGTTAAGCTAATGACTTTTTTTTCTGGATAAACTAATTTTGCTGCCGCTGCAGCTGGGGCTCCCCAGCCCATTCCACCAATACCACCTGGAACAATTAATTGACCAGGGGTTCGGATCTTTAATGCGATCGTAGACCAAATACGGTTTGTTCCGGCATCCAAGGTTAATAAATGATCAGGGGTCAAAAATGCATCCAATACCTTAATTAAAGTGGAATTATTGATAAACCCATTGGCAGCAGGTGTGTCTTGTTCAAACGGATCGGGGCAATTCTGCTGAACTTGCTTGATCCAATTCAGTCTACTACTACACATATCAGAAAGTATTCCGCCCTCAGTTATAGCTTCAAGTGCATTAGCTGCTTCAGCATTAATAGCTAAGTCAACTGGATAAACCCATCCAAGGTTTCTAGGGTCAACGTCGATCTGAATAATTTTTTGATCGCCAGGCCTAATAAAACTTGCCTCCCTAAAGCGCAAATAATCAGCACCTAAACTTGCGCCAACAACGACCAGGAGATCCGCCTCCCGTACTGCTGCATTTGCAGCTTTAGAACCCCATGTTCCTAACATGCCAACACTGTATTCAGCAGTTTCATCAACAACGCCTTTTCCGTTGTAACTTGTTGCAACAGCCATCCCACATTTCTTAGCTAAGGCAGCGATCGCTTTTCTACCTCGAGGATTTTGCAAACCATTACCTACAATTGCAACCGGTCGCTTTGATTGATTAATTGCCGCAACCAACTCGTTTATTGCTTGTAATGCTATTTCAGGCATTAGTACATTACTAGTGTCTTGTGATGGGTATAGCTGTACACGCTTTTGATCAGACATTTCGCGCCGGATGATCGGACTTTTTAAAACTACAGCACAAGGCCCTGTCCGTGGAAGACTCGCCTGACGATAAGCCTGCTGAATTGCGTAAACTGCCTCATGTGTCTCGGTAGCGTAATAAGTCGCTTTTGTCATTGTCTTTAAAACAGTCCTGACATCAGCGGCACCATAGTCCCCTGTCATGGTTTGATATACCCCATACATTCCAAAACCGTCATAGCAGGAAGTATCCGTCAGCACCAACATTGGAGATCCGGCAAAATAGGCCTCCAAAATCCCAAATGCTCCTGTAGTGCTTGCAAAAGGGCCTTGACCCATAAATACGCCCGGCTTTCCAGTCAACCTTCCCACTACTTGAGCCATGATTGATGCCACTTGTTCGCTGCGCGTTAACACCACCCTTAACTGACCTCGAACCTCATAAAACTCATCGAGCATCCAAGTAACGCCCAGCCCTGGAAGTGTGAACGCATGGGTTACGCCTAACTCGACTAAAGTGCTAACAATAGCGTGCTTGGTTGGTTTTCCTGCGTATCGATTATCAGTCATAAAAAGGCAATAAGAAAAAATAAGAAATTTAATAATACAAACGTTTGCATCATTTAAAACATTAACGTTATCCCTTATATGAATTACTTTTATACAAAATAGGGAAAAATATTACAATCCTTTGCATGTATAAAATATCAAACAAGCATGCCAGCCAGCCTATTTGATGTTGCACAAGCAGTTGGCGTTTCCATTAGCACTGTTTCGCGAGCGCTTAACCACCCACAAATGGTGGATGAAAAAACTCGCCTACGCATTCAATCGGCGGTAAATCTGATGGGGTATGTGCCTCAAGGGGCAGGTAGGGCCCTTGTTTCTAGGGAGACTTTCACAATTGGGGCCATTATTTCTCAGATTGGGGCATCGGCTTTTGCAAAAACTATTGAAGCTCTCCGGACTCAGCTTAGCAAAGCGGGTTATACCTTGCTGCTGGCACAACCAACCGAAGGAAACAACTCCTCCATAGGGCCACTACGCGTCTTAATTGAGCGAGGAGTTGATGCGGTCGTGCTATTAGGTGGAGGCGGAAAATACCTTGATGATTGGAAATATTTATTAGAAAAAAATAATATTCCTCTTGTAAATATTTGGGCAGATGCCAGCGAAGGCAACTCAGGGGATATTGGGCTTGATAACTATTTAGCTGGGCAAACTGCAGTTAACTACCTTTCATCCCTTGGACACTCAAAGTTTGCTCTAATCAGCGGCACGCTAGAAGGAAATCAACGCGCCTCACGAAGGTATTTAGGGATCTTAGAAACCATTGCCAGTAATGGCGGCCAATTAATGAGAAATAATATTAAAGAGGCTGACTATACATTTCAGGCGGGTTACGATGCTACTCTCGAATTATTAAACTCTCATCCTAATTTTACAGCTTTGATATGCGGAAATGACTACTTAGCGCTCGGCGCTATTGCTGCATTACACGAACGTGGGCTAGAGGTTCCTAAGTCAATGTCTATTATAGGTTTTAATAACAGCGACTTTTCACCCTTTATTAATCCACCACTAACAACCATATCGTTTCCCTCTGTTGAAATTGGTATGCAAGCAGCTGAACTACTCATCAACTTATCTAGGAAAAAAATTACAACTCCTAAGTCATTAATGCTCCCTACTCAACTAATAATCCGCCAATCCTGCGAAGTATTAAAACAAATATAAGCTTTGTTTGGGATTTAAACAAATCTAGCTATTCATTGAACGTGAATGCATGTACCAACCATTACTTAAGGTAACGCTCGAATGACAAAACCCTCATCATTGCTGATGAGGGTTTGCTTTTCTGGTGGGTCCATCAGGACTTGAACCTGGGACCAGCCGATTATGAGTCCTACTTTAATCAATCGTCATTTTGGAAGTTTGGATTACCCTACCCCAGCGATCCAATTCTTTGCGTGTGAAGTCACCCAGTTCAGCAGGCGTCATCGTTTGAATGGTGGTTCCAGCATTGTCCGCTTTAGCTTGGGCTTCTGGCGAGTTTAGAGCGGATGCTAACGCCAAGTTCAGTCTTTGGATAATCTCCGGATTGGTTCCTGCAGGTGCAAATAAAGCAAACCAGGAATCTAATTCATAATTCGGTAAGCCAGCCTCATCTGTTGTTGGCATTTGTGGCAAAGCGCCAAGGCGTTTTTTTCCAGTGACCGCTAAACCACGTAACCTTCCCGCTTGAATTTGACTGACTACGCCAGCTGGGGTTGTAATAAAGATATCAACCTGCCCGCCTATTAAGTCTTGAACTGCTGGGCCCGATCCGCGATACGGAATATGGGTAATGAATGTTCCTGTTTGTTGTTTAAAGAGTTCGCCTGCAATGTGCTGAATCGACCCAGATCCCGAAGAGGCGTAATTTAATTTACCCGGATTCTTCTTTGCATACGCAATCAGTTCCTTCAAATTATTAATCGGTAACTTGGGGTTAATTGCAATCACCTGTGGGGCCACGGTCATCATGCCGACTGGAGCAAAATCACGAATCGGATCCCAGCCTGCCTGCTTAAATAAATGGGGGTTTCCGACATGGTATCCGCTATAACTCACGAGCAAGGTGTAGCCATCCGGCTTAGATCGTGCAACGAATTGATTTCCAATATTGCCAGATCCTCCGGGTTTATTGTCGACTAGTACTGGGACTCCTAATGTCTTACTCATGGAATCCGCTACCAGCCGCGCAGAAAAATCGGTTGTTCCTCCCGGCGCTGTTGGTACAACCATCGTAATTGACCTATTAGGCCAGCTTTGAGCCTGTACGCCGGCGGATGCAAAGAAAATACAGATGAGGCTGGTTGAAATTAATTTGATATTTTTGAGCATGATATTTAGTCCTTAAGTGATTAGCTCGGAAATCTCAATCAAGTTCTGATCGGGATCGCGTACGTAAACGGAATTAATTTTTTGAGTTGCACCTGTCCGCATAACTGGTCCCTCAATAATAGGCCACTGCGCTTGATTCAGCTTGGCTATTACTTCATTCAGCGGTCGGTCGGCAATAAAACATAAATCCAAGGATCCCGGCGTTGGAATATCGGCCTTGGGCTCAAACTCTTTACCCTTAATGTGTAGATTAATTTTTTGGTTACCAAAACGAAATGCTTTACGCTCAACCGGCGGCGTTCCGCCAACAAAAGACTCGATCTGCATACCGATTACTCGGGTGTAAAAATCAATGCAGGCCGCTTCTTTTGCGGTTGTTAAAACCAGGTGGTCTAAGTGATCAATCATGCTGCTATTCCTATTGACATGGCGGTTCTGGATGCAGATCATGAATGCGCCCGGCTTTAGCGACTTGACCAGGAACATCATGCCCCACAATCTGCGGGAGTCTTTTTGCAATCGCTAATAGTGCATCCACATTAATGCCTGTGTCATACCCCATCGCATCCACCATGTGAATAGCGTCTTCGCTGCATACGTTACCACTAGCTCCAGGGGCATAAGGGCAGCCACCTAAACCGCCCAAGGAGCCATCAAAGCGTGTAATTCCAGACTCTACCGAAGCCAGTATGTTGGCTAAACCCATGCCCCTCGTATTATGAAAATGCATAGTAAGTTGCAGGTGCTTGAATTGATTATGGAGGGCGTCAATCATTTTTTTCACCTGTACGGGCTGAGCCATACCGGTCGTATCACAAATGGTCACACCACGAACGCCTAAGTGATCAAAACGGCTTACGTAATTTATTACAACATCTTGGGGAACATCCCCCTCCATCGGACAACCAAATGCCGTGGATAAAGAAACGTTAATTGGAATTCGGCCGTTGATGAATTCAATTACCTCGCGTAAAGCCGAAAAGCTCTCTTCTCGTCCCATACGTAAATTACTGCGATTATGGGTTTCTGAGGTCGACATTACTAAATTCAGTTCATCCGCCTTTGAATCCAGGGCACGCTGTGCACCGCGTAAATTCGGCACTAACACCGAATACTCCACGTTGGGATTACGCTGAATTCGGCTCATCACTTCTTCAGCATCTTTGAGCATCGGAATTGCCTTGGGCGATGTGAATGAAGTGACCTCTACCTTTGCATAACCGCATTGGCTTAAAGCGTCAATCAATTCAATCTTTTGATCGGTTGGAATAAAGTTTGGCTCAATCTGAAAGCCATCCCGCGTGGCAACTTCATTAAAGTAAATTCGGTTCATATTCATCTCAGTGTGTAAATGCAATGCCTTTGTCTTTTAGCGCAGCAATCTGCTGGCTAGTAAGCCCAATCTCCTGCAAGATTTGATCGGTTTGCTCGCCCACCTCAGGCGCCAGTGATTTGATTGAGCCAGGAGTTCGCGATAGCTTGGGAATAATGCCCGGAACCTGTAATGCGCTGCCATCCTTCATGTGAATGGTTTCGATCATTCCGCGGGCATGGTAGTGCGGATCCTTGGCAATATCTTCAACCGTAAATATTTTGCCGGCAGGAACGCTGGCCTGATCCAAAGCCTCAAGAGCCTGTTCTACCGAAATCTGACTGACCCAAACGCCAATTGCCTGATCCAGCTCATCAACCCGCTTCACTCGCCCATCGTTACTGCCGAATTCTGCGTCTTGAGCCAAATCTTCGCGTCCTATGAGTTTCATAAGACGCTTAAAAATACTATCGCCATTGCCTGCAATCAAAACGTACTTTCCATCCTGGCACTTATAGGCATTGGATGGCGCAATGCCAGGCAATGCACTGCCAGCTGCCTGGCGGACTTCACCAAACGCACTATATTCTGGCAATAAACTCTCCATACAATTAAACACGGCCTCATACAATGCAATATCAACGACTTGTCCTTTTCCGCTGGTGTGCCGCTCTTGTAATGCAAGCAGTATTCCAATGACGCCATGCAGTGCAGCGAGCGTATCTCCAATGCTGATACCGACTCGCACTGGGATTCTTCCAGGTTCGGCGGTTAAATGCCGCAAACCACCCATTGCTTCAGCCACCACGCCAAATCCAGGCTTATCACGGTAAGGGCCGGTTTGGCCATAGCCACTAATGCGCAGCACGATTAATTTGGGATTGATCTGCAGCAAATCCTGAGGATCAAGACCCCATGACTCCAAGGTACCTGGGCGAAAATTCTCAATCAGAATATCCGCCTCCTTGACTAAGCTCCTGACAATCTCTTGTGCTTCAACGAGTTTCAAGTCCAATGAGAGTGAGCGCTTATTGCGCGACTGAACCTGCCACCAAACCGATGTACCGTCCTTTAGCAAGCGCCATTTGCGCAGGGCATCTCCAACGATTGGCGCCTCGATCTTAATCACATCCGCACCAAAATCAGCCAATGTTTTTGCCGCAAAAGGCCCAGCAATGAGCTGACCCATTTCGATTACTTTGAGATTTGCTAAAGGCTCCATGTTCATACTATTCTCAAAAAATGATTTTATGATTATCGCCCCTTCCTAGATGAGCCATTGCATTAGTTTAATTAGCGCTCAAAAAAATGCCAACCCGAAGGTTGGTATTTTCATTTCTGGTGGGCCCACCAGGACTTGAACCTGGGACCAAAGGATTATGAGTCCTCTGCTCTAACCAACTGAGCTATGGGCCCGTTAGTCTTTCGATCAATCCTCTTCGAGGAAAGTCTTCAGTTTGTCGCTGCGGCTAGGATGGCGCATCTTTCTCAAGGCCTTGGCTTCAATCTGACGAATACGCTCACGCGTTACATCAAACTGCTTACCGACTTCTTCAAGGGTATGGTCTGTGCTCATCTCTACACCAAAGCGCATCCGCAATACTTTTGCTTCTCTTGGTGTTAATGAATCAAGGACATCCTTCACTACATCGCGCATCGACTCATGCAATGCTGCTTCGGCTGGTGCCAATGTATTGCCGTCTTCAATGAAGTCGCCCAAATGGGAATCTTCATCATCGCCAATCGGCGTTTCCATTGAGATAGGCTCTTTGGCAATCTTCATGATTTTACGGATCTTATCTTCCGGAATCTCCATCTTCAATGCCAAAGTGGCCGCATCTGGCTCATGTCCGGTCTCTTGCAAGATCTGACGGCTAATCCGGTTCATCTTGTTGATGGTCTCGATCATGTGTACCGGAATACGAATAGTGCGGGCCTGATCGGCGATCGAACGGGTAATGGCCTGACGAATCCACCAGGTCGCATAGGTAGAAAACTTATAGCCACGGCGATACTCAAACTTATCCACTGCCTTCATGAGGCCAATATTGCCCTCTTGAATCAAATCAAGGAACTGCAAACCGCGGTTGGTGTATTTTTTAGCGATCGAGATCACCAAACGCAAGTTAGCAACAGTCATTTCCCGTTTGGCTTCGCGTGCGCGCTTCTCACCTGCAATCATTTGCTTGTTCACTTCTTTCAATTCAGGCAAAGGTAATACGACCCTGGTCTGAATATCAATCAGCTTTTGTTGCAGTTCTTGAATAGCTGGAACGTTACGCTCGAGGAGTGCACTATAGGACTTATTGTCTTTAAGTAAATTGGCGGTCCACTTCAAGTTCATGGACATCTTAGGGAAGTCTTTTAATACATCACCGCGTGATACGCCGATTTTGTCTACCAACAAGCTAACAATGCCGCGCTCGAGTTTCCAGACTTGATCCACTTGGGAGCGCATGGTGTCGCACAACTTCTCAACACTCTTGGCTGTCAAACGGAAACCGAGCATTTCATTTCGAATGGCTTCTTGCGCCTTGATGTATGCAGGGCAGTTGTATCCATCCCGATCATAGGCACGCCGCATCTTATCCGCCTGCGTGCGGATGATGGCAAACTTTTCTAAGGAA
This sequence comes from Pseudomonadota bacterium, assembly GCA_041158405.1. Classification (GTDB taxonomy): domain Bacteria; phylum Pseudomonadota; class Gammaproteobacteria; order Burkholderiales; family Burkholderiaceae; genus Polynucleobacter. The sequence goes on along the minus strand of JBEBBK010000006.1, from coordinate 7,441 downwards.
ATCTGCTTGAGTTCCTCGAGTTGCTTGGCACTGGCCGTGCTCGAACCACCACCGCCACCAGTAGTATCCTCTTCGCCGCCCTCTTCATCGCCCTCTACTGCATCGAGGTCTTCTTCTGGCTCATCGGGTCCAAGCTGAATGTCTTCCGCGTTCGGGTCGACCAAGCCATCAACGAACTGATCAATCTCCATTTCGCCTGAAACAATTTTGTCAGCGTTGCCAATAATTTCAGCAATGGTGACTGGGCACGCGGAAAGCGCCATCACCATGTCTTTGAGGCCTGCCTCAATTTTCTTGGCAATCACAATCTCACCTTCACGCGTGAGCAGATCGACTGTGCCCATCTCGCGCATATACATACGCACAGGGTCGGTGGTGCGGCCAAACTCGGAATCCACAGTAGATAAAGCGGCTTCCGCCTCCTCTTCCGCTTCTTCATCGGACGCCCCTGAAATACCGTTCTCATTGAGGAGCAGGGTTTCTGCATCAGGGGCCTGCTCGTACACGGTAATGCCAATGTCATTGAGCAAGCCAATTAAGGTTTCCAGCGCGTCAGCATCCGACAATTCGTCGGACATCACGTCATTCATTTCGCCATGGGTTAGGTAGCCCTTGGACTTACCCATCTTAATCAGGGTTTTTAGGCGTGCGCGACGCAACTCTTGCTGCTCTTCTGATCCTAATTGCTGTGCTGCAAATTCTTTTAGGAGAGCCTTCTCTTTGGCCTTGCGGTCTCTCGCTTTTTGGCGATCGGTACGATTGTCTTCGCCGGATTCCGTCGCAGGGACTTCGACTTTGGCTTTACGCCCTTTGGTTTTTTTACCTTCTTCCGCTACTTCTCCATCCAGCAGGGCCTCAGCAGGCGCAGCCGCCTTAGACTTGCCCTTACCTTTTGGTAATGCAGGCTCAAGTGCTTTGCCTTTTTTCGCGGGGACGTCTTTACTTGTTTTTGCAGCGACGGCTGATTTTTTCGTTTCTTTACTTGGCTTTGCTTCTGGCTTTCCTTTTGCAACTGCCTTCGCTGGTACCTTCGCCGCAGGCTTGCCCGCCTTTACTACTGGCTTTACTGGCTTAGCCGGTTTTTTAAAAGCCTTCACAGGAACTTTTGATGCTGCCTTCTTTGCTACTGGCTTTGTAGGCTTTGCGATTGGCTTTTTTACTGCCTTCGCAGGTGCCGCTGCTTTTTTAGGCGCCGGTTTGGATGCGGGCTTTGACTTCACTGCTACCGCCTTTTTGGCAGGCGCTTTGGCTTTAACTGGCGCAGCTGCTTTTTTTACTGGCGCCTTGGAAGCTACTTTGCTTTTTGCTGGGACGGCTGTTTTCTTAGCAAGGGGTTTGGACTTGCTTGCTGGGGTATTTTTCACGGGTTTCGCGCTTTTCTTGATGTTGCTGCTTGGCATAGGTTTACGCTCACTTACTTAAATAATGGTTGGTTTCAATGGGTCAGACCAATTGCCTGGGTCACTACGGTCAATAAAATCAAATTAATGACGCAAGTGACTGAATTACTTCGTATTTTTTCTCTGAACAGAGGATTATAGTCGATTCAGTGTTTTCCGACACTGGAATCAGCAATAAATTGGGCTTAAACAGGCAATTTTTACGGGCTTAAGGATTTTTCTTAGGAAAACTTCAGGCGTTCGCCCAATTCGCGATACCGCGCCCGATCCGCATCGGATGCCTCGCCGCTGGAGATGCGCTGAGTAATGGCGGTCATTTCATTTTTAAGCTGGAGCATAGTGAGCTTTTTTAGAGCGCCGTCCAGGTCGGCAGCAGCGCCTGCTGCATCCAAATCTGACTCCATCACCCGTTTGCGCAGCACCTCATACATCGATGCCAATTCACTTCGGGAGAGTTGTTCCTGAAACAACGCAAAGGCGCCGGCGCCTGGGGTCTGTTCAGCGTTGGATGCACTCGGTAAATAATTCAATTGATCGCATTGCTTGAGCAAATCCGTCATCAGCATCAATGCATTGGCTGTGCGCTGCTCCGCTGCCGCCAAGACCAACTGCCGCTGTTCGGTATTTAAGCCCTTGCCTAAATGCGGAAACTGAATCAGCAAACGCAATAGTTGCTCTGCTAAATCCATTGGTGCATTGGGGGGCGGGATTACTGGCCCGACTGGTTTTTTACTATAACCCTTGCCTGGCTGCCACGTGCTGGACTGGCTTCGTCCTATCGTACCGGTTGGCGCTGCCGATGTTCCCTGTGCTTGCGTATTGCTGCGCGTAGCTGGTGCAATCGTGAGTCCACAAAATGCCTCTAACTCAGCAGCGGTTGAGGATGTTCGTATTGCCACCTCGCGCAGCATTTGCGAGCGCAAAGCAATCGGCGCCATCGATAAGAAGAGGGGCTTAGCCGCATGGTGCGTTTGCGCCCGCCCTTCGGGCGAGGTTAAGTCATGGTCTTCGCTCACTATTCTGAAAAAGAAGTTAGAAAACGACGTAGCTTCTTTAATGACTTTTTCAAATGCAGGCGCGCCGTAGGTGCGAACATAACTATCGGGGTCGTGTTCCGTTGGTAAAAATAAGAATCGAATTTCTTTATCGTCTGACATCAAAGGCAAACAGGCTTCGAGTGCACGCTGCGCTGCACGCTGGCCAGCAGCATCACCATCAAACGAGAACACAATCCGATCGGTTTGACGCAGAAGCATGCGCACGTGATTAGCAGTACAAGCTGTGCCTAAGGTCGCTACTGCATTTGGAAAACCCAACTGCGCCAAGGCCACTACGTCCATATACCCTTCGCAAACCAAGACGTACTCTTGCGACCGAATTGCTTGTCTAGCCTCAAACAAACCATACAGCGTGTTGCCTTTGGAGAAGAGTGGGGTTTCAGGGGAGTTCAAATACTTTGGCTCACCTTGATCCAAGGTGCGCCCACCAAACCCAATCACCTGACCTTTGTGATTGCGGATAGGGAACATCACGCGATCCCGAAAGCGATCATAGCGACGTGCCGTTTGATTTGACTCACTGATCTCGCTTTGAATTAACAGGCCACCCTCGAGTAGCGGCTTTGCAGTAGCGTCGTCGGCATAACTGCCAAACACGGCTTCTAGACCTTGCCACCCATCGGGTGCGTAGCCGAGTGAGTAGCGCTTGGCAACTTCACCAGTAAGGCCTCGGCTTTTTAAATATTCAATCGCGCGCGGCGCTGCCTTTAATTGGGTTTTGTACCAATCGGCTGCTAAACCCATGACCTCACTTAAGGCAAGGGCCTGCTGTTGTCTCGCCACATCATTGGCGGTGCGCTCTTCACGCGGCACCGTGAGTCCGGCAGAGCGCGCAAGCTCTTCAATCGTTTCGACGTAACCGAGTCCGGAATACTCCATTAAAAAGCCGATGGCAGAACCGTGGGCACCACAGCCAAAGCAGTGATAGAACTGCTTGGTCGCAGATACGGAAAACGATGGGGATTTTTCTTGATGAAAGGGGCAGAGGCCTTGGTAGTTGGCGCCTGCCTTTTTTAACTTAACGTGCTGCCCAACAACATCAACGATGTCGACTCGATTTAATAAATCCGCAATAAACGATTGAGGGATCATGCCCATGGTGTGCTTCGCCTAAGGCTTATTGGGCGAGTGCTGCTTTCACAAGACCGGATACTGCTCCCATGTCGGCTTTACCTGCCAACTGAGGCTTGAGCGCGCCAATCACCTTACCCATGTCCTGCGGCCCACTTGCGCCAAGTTGTTTAATGGTTGCAGTCACAATGGCAGCGACCTCAGCATCGGATAACTGTGCTGGTAAGTAGGCTTGCATGATGGCCATCTCAGCCGCTTCGATCGCGACTAAATCGGCGCGGCCTGCTTTTTCAAACTGGCTAATGGAATCTTTACGCTGCTTGATTAACTTTTCAACAATGGCGATTACTCCCGCGTCATCCACTACCACGCGCTCGTCAACCTCACGCTGCTTAATGGCCGCCAGCAAAAGGCGAATTGCACCTAAACGCTCGGCCTCTTTAGCGCGCATGGCGTTTTTCATATCCTCGGTGATTTGGTCTTTCAGGCTCATGGCATTTCCTTGCATATATTGAATGTCTTGGGATCTATTAGTACCACAACAAAAAAACAAAAACCCGCTGCGTTTTACCGTCAGCGGGCTTGTCAGCAACTCTATGAACTGAGTGCCTGTATTAGGGCTGCCCTATTAGTAGAGCTTTTTTGGCAACATCTGGCTGCGAATACGCTTGTAATGGCGTTTTGCAGCGGCTGCTTTTTTACGCTTGCGCTCTGCGGTTGGCTTTTCATAAAACTCGCGGGCACGCAAGTCAGTCAAAAGACCGTTTTTTTCAATGGTGCGCTTGAAACGGCGTAATGCCACTTCAAAAGGCTCGTTTTCGCGTAGGCGGACTGTAGTCATGCTGGTTTAACTCGTATATGCTCGAATAATCGAAATTAACTGAATCCAAGATTCTAGCACGGCTTAACTAAAAATGATCGTTTTGGGCATAGAAACTTCCTGTGACGAGACCGGAATCGCGGTTTATGACACGAAAAACTGGGAAGCTAGCCAACCGGCCCGCCTGGGCATATTAGGTCAGGCCCTCCACTCTCAGGTTGCCATGCACCGTGAATACGGGGGTGTTGTCCCCGAATTGGCCTCCAGAGACCATATTCGGCGGGTTTTACCCCTGCTGGAGCAGGCTTTAGCAGAGGCTAGCCTGCCGCTGGGGTCAATTGACGCCATTGCCTACACTCAAGGCCCGGGGCTGGCTGGGGCTCTGTTGGTCGGCACTGCCTTTGGTCGGTCTCTAGCGCTTGCTTTAGAAAAGCCATCGATAGGAGTCCATCACCTTGAGGGTCACCTGCTGTCCCCCCTTTTAGGTGAAACCGCCCCCCAGTTTCCCTTTATTGCCCTCTTGGTATCGGGCGGTCATACCCAGCTCATGGGAGTAGAAGGGGTTGGGCAATACCAATTGCTTGGCGAGACCGTGGACGATGCTGCTGGCGAGGCCTTCGATAAAACGGCCAAATTATTGGGGCTCGACTACCCCGGCGGCGCTGCGGTATCGCTCTTGGCCGACAGTGGCAAACCAGGGCGCTTTGATTTACCCCGGCCGATGCTCCATTCAGGCGACTTGGATTTTTCATTTTCGGGGCTCAAGACGGCCGTCCTGAATCAAGTAAATCGCTTTAGCCCTGCCAGCCCAGACGACAAAGCCCAGTTTGAAGCCGATCTAGCCCATGCCTTTGTCGAGTCTCTGGTCGATGTGCTGGTACAGAAGTCGGCCAAAGCCATGCAACAAACGGGGTATCGGGATTTAGTATTGGCTGGCGGAGTGGGTGCTAACAAACAACTGCGAGCGGCCCTCAATGCACGAGCGCTACGCGATCAATTTCAGGTGCACTACCCACCGCTGCAGTTATGCACCGACAACGGCGTGATGATTGCATTTGCCGGAGCCTTGCGTTTGCTCGCGGGCCACCAGGACAGCACTACCGCTGCGTTTGACGTCAAACCCCGCTGGGATTTAACTGCCGCTTAAGTCGGAAAGGCGTCCGGAAAGCGATCGGTAATTGACGTCTTAATGCCATCGGCATCCAGACCGCAACGTGACATTAATAAGTTGTAATCACCATGCTCAATGAATTCATCCTTCAGACCCAATTGCAGTACTGGCTTATTGATATTCAATTGGATCAGCGCCTCTAAGCAAGCACTGCCAGCACCTCCCATGATTGCGCCGTCTTCGATCGTGACGAGGTAGTCGTGGTTAGCCGCAACTGCTTTCAGTAAATCAACGTCTAAAGGTTTTACGAATCGCATGTTCACTACGGTCGCATTAAGTAGCTCGCCTACATCAAGCGCAGGGTAAAGCAATGTTCCAAATGCCAAAATCACAAGCCGTTTGCCAGCAACTGCAGTTGACTCACGGCGCACCTCGCCCTTGCCCAAAGGCAAGCTACGCAAATCAGTTGAAGGCTTAACTCCAGCCCCAGATCCCCGCGGGTAACGCACGGCACTGGGGTGCGGCTGACGATAGGCTGTGGTGAGTAAATCACGGCACTCGGCTTCATCGGCTGGCGTCATCACCAGCATATTGGGTATGCAGCGCAAGAAGGGAATGTCATATGCGCCAGCGTGAGTTGCACCATCGGCGCCCACTAGCCCAGCACGATCGAGCGCAAACACCACCGGCAAATCCTGAATCGCCACATCATGAATCAGCTGGTCGTACGCCCGCTGTAAAAAGGTTGAATAAATAGCCACTACCGGCTTCATGCCTTCACAGGCCATACCAGCAGCAAAGGTGACGGCGTGCTGTTCTGCAATGCCAACGTCGTAGTAGCGATCGGGGAAGCGCTTTTCAAACTCAACCAGACCCGATCCTTCGCGCATCGCAGGCGTAATGCCAACCAGCAGCGGATCGGCATGCGCCATATCGCATAACCACCCACCAAATACCTGGGTAAAGGTTTGCTTGGTATTGCTGGTTTTTTGAATGCCCTCAGAGGGATTAAATTTACCGGGACCGTGATACAACACTGGATCCGCTTCCGCCAACATATAGCCTTGGCCTTTACGCGTGATCACATGCAAAAACTGGGGGCCGCCGCCTTCGAGGGCTAGTCGTCGAACGTTTTGCAGCATGGGGATCAAGGCATCTAAATCGTGGCCGTCGATCGGACCAAAATAGTTAAAACCAAATTCTTGAAAAATTGTTGATGGCGATACCATGCCTTTAGCGTGATCCTCGAGCCGTTTAGCAAATTCACGCAATGGCGGCGCAATCGATAAAACGCTATCGATGCCCTTCTTGGTTGCAGAATAAATATTGCCGCTGAGCAGGCGCGCAAGGTAGCGATTGAGAGCCCCTACTGCAGGGGAAATCGACATGTCGTTGTCATTCAAAATCACGATCAAGGGCAAATCATCGTAAACGCCGGCATTATTCATGGCTTCAAATGGCATGCCGGCACTCATGGCGCCATCGCCAATCACCGCAACCGCAACCCGTTGCTCGCCTTTGGTTTGCGCCGCTTTGGCCATACCCATCGCCGCAGAAATACTAGTGGAGGAATGGCCAGTTCCGAACGTATCGTATTCACTTTCGGCGCGCCGCGGAAATCCGGAGAGTCCATTAAATTGGCGTAAGGTATTCATGCGCTCACGACGACCCGTCAAGATTTTATGGGGGTAACTTTGATGCCCCACATCCCAAACAATGCGATCACGCGGCGTATCAAATACGTAATGCAGCGCAATCGATAATTCAACCGTACCTAAGTTGGACGATAAGTGTCCGCCCGTTTTGGATACCGAATCAATTACAAATTGACGCAATTCATCGGCAAGGGCCGGCAGAGCCTCGCGCTCGAGTTTGCGCAAATCAGCAGGATCATTAATCGTATTCAACATCATCGTAGTTAGAACGTAGTTAAAAAAATAATTAGTGTGTGCGCTCTACTACCAGCCGCGCCAATGCACGC
>JBEBBK010000005.1:0-20137 GCA_041158405.1 Pseudomonadota bacterium | reverse complement strand
CTCGTGATAGAAATCGTTACCTTCACGAGTACGCTCACCAACACCCGCGAACACCGATAAACCGGAGTGCTGCTTCGCAATGTTGTTAATCAGTTCCATCATGTTTACGGTTTTACCCACACCCGCACCGCCGAAAAGGCCAACCTTACCGCCCTTAGCAAATGGGCAAACTAAGTCAATAACCTTAATTCCGGTTTCAAGCAAATCAACCGAGGGTGATAGCTCTTCAAATTTAGGGGCTGGCTGGTGAATTGCGCGACGCTCTTGGGTTGCAATCGGGCCCGCATCGTCAATTGGACGTCCTAAAACGTCCATAATGCGGCCGAGTGTTGCCGGGCCAACGGGGACGGAAATGGCTTTTCCTGTGGATGCCACTTCCATGCCACGACGCAGACCATCGCTTGCGCCCATTGCAATTGCGCGCACTACGCCATCGCCAATTTGTTGCTGAACTTCAAAGGTCAAGCCTTTTTCAACAAATGATTTTTCGCCGCTCTCGACCAATGTCAAGGCATCATAAATATTTGGCATGCTGTCACGCGGGAACTGAATGTCCACCACAGGACCAATACACTGCACGATATTTCCGTTACTCATCGCATCTCTCCGATTTATTCCTAAATTCTGTCGTACTTCTAAATGCAGCCAGCTTAAACCGCTGCCGCTCCACCAACAATCTCTGAAAGCTCTTTTGTAATCGCGGCCTGACGGGTTTTGTTGTATTCCAATTGCAACTCGCCAATGACATTCTTCGCATTGTCGGACGCTGCTTTCATTGAAACCATCCGTGCAGATTGCTCTGAGGCCATGTTTTCTGCAACCGCCTGATAAATTAAAGCCTCAACATAGCGCTTTAACAGACCATTCAAAATCGACTCGGCGTCGGGCTCATAAATATAGTCCCATGATGCCCCCTTACCTTCGCCGGCGGTAACCGCGTTGGGCGCAAGCGGCAAGATCTTTTCTAATACGGGCTCTTGTTTCATCGCGTTCACAAAGCGTGTGTAGGCAAGATAAACCTCGTCCACTTCGCCGCGCTCAAAGGCCTGGAGCTGTGCAGTAATGGCCCCAAGCAAGGTGTCCATGCGGGGAGTGTCGCCCAATTGAATGGTTTCTGACAGCAACTTTGCTTTTGAGCGATTTAAAAATTGCAAGCCTTTAGAGCCAATGGCCGTAAATTCAATGCCAATTTTCTTTTCTTGCATTTCACGAACTTGGTTTGTAATCAAGCGCAATATATTGGTATTGAGACCGCCGCAGAGACCCTTGTCCGTGCTCACCAAAATTGTCCCTATATTTTTAACCTCACGCACCACCATATAAGTAGGGCGGTACTCGGGATTTGCTTCCGCTAAATTCGCAGCGATTTCTCTGATTTTTTGAGAATAGGGGCGCGCATTGCGCATACGCTCTTGGGCACGCCGCATCTTCGATGCGGCGACCATTTCCATTGCCTTTGTGATCTTGCGCGTGTTTTGCACGCTCTTGATCTTAGACCGTATCTCTTTTGTGCTTGCCATGATGTATGCGTGCCCTCTTAGAAGGAGGCTGAGCGCTTGTAGTCCTCAATTGCAGCACGTAAAGCAGCTTCATCGTCTTTGCTCAAGTCTTTGGTTTCTTCTATGCGCCCAACTAAGTCTGCATATTTTGATTTGAGGTGATCTTGCAAGCCTTTTTCAAATGCCAGCACATGCTTTACTTCGAGATCGTCAAAGTAGCCGTTATTCATTGCATAAAGTGAGGCGGCCATTTCCCAAACTTGCAATGGCTTGTACTGCGCTTGTTTACACAACTCTGTAACACGCTTACCGCGTTCGAGCTGCTTACGCGTTGCATCATCAAGATCAGATGCAAACTGCGCAAACGCTGCCAACTCACGGTACTGCGCTAAGTCGGTACGAATACCACCAGACAGTTTTTTGATTACTTTGGTTTGTGCAGCGCCGCCCACGCGCGATACCGAAATACCGGCGTTAATCGCTGGGCGTACGCCTGCATTGAAGAGGTCGGTCTCTAAGAAGATCTGGCCGTCAGTAATCGAAATCACGTTGGTTGGAACGAATGCAGAAACGTCGCCTGCCTGGGTTTCAATAATCGGTAGGGCGGTTAATGAACCGGTCTTGCCTTTTACAGCACCATTGGTAAATTTCTCAACATAGTCTGCATTCACACGAGCAGCGCGCTCCAACAAACGGGAGTGGAGATAGAACACATCGCCAGGATACGCTTCGCGGCCTGGTGGGCGGCGGAGCAACAAGGAAATCTGACGATAGGCAACCGCTTGTTTAGTTAAGTCGTCATACACAATCAAGGCGTCCTCACCACGATCGCGGAAGTATTCCCCCATAGTGCAGCCGGCATAGGCAGAGAGGTATTGCATCGCGGCAGACTCCGACGCGCTTGCAGCAACCACCACGGTGTATTCCATTGCGCCGAGTTCAGTTAACTTACGGACGACGTTGGCAATCGTCGATGCTTTTTGACCAATCGCAACGTAGACGCAATATACGCCCTTGCCTTTTTGGTTAATGATGGCATCAACCGCAACGGCTGTTTTGCCTGTTTGGCGATCGCCAATAATCAATTCGCGCTGACCGCGTCCAATAGGGACCATGGCATCAATCGCTTTGAGGCCAGTTTGCACTGGCTGGCTTACCGACTGACGGGCGATTACGCCTGGAGCCACTTTTTCAATAAAGTCAGTTAGTTTGGCGTTGACTGGGCCTTTGCCATCAATTGGCTGTCCCAAGGCATCTACTACACGGCCTAAGAGTTCTGGACCAACTGGAACCTCAAGAATGCGTCCCGTGCATTTCACTGGATCGCCTTCTTTAATGTGGGTGTACTCACCGAGTACAACCGCACCAACCGAATCACGCTCTAAGTTCAGTGCAAGGCCGATGGTATTACCAGGAAACTCCAACATTTCCCCTTGCATCACTCCAGACAAACCATACACTCGGCAAATTCCATCGGTTACCGAAATAACGGTACCTTGGTTGCGTAGCTGGGAATCGACTCCCATCTCACTAATGCGGCTCTTGATCAGTTCGCTGATCTCGGAAGGGTTCAGTTGCATCAATTACTCCTGGATATTATTTCGTAAGTTCTTAGTAAAGGGTTATGCGCTTAGGCTTGCTTGCATTGTGGCTAACTGAGCCTTAACGGTGCTGTCTATCACCTCGTCACCAACTTGAACTCGGACGCCACCAATTAAGCTGGGATCCACTTCAATTGTTGGGCGCAATTCCTTGCCGCCAAAACGCTTTTTCAAACTGGTTAACAAACTGCTTAGTGCATCGCCCTCGAGCGGAAATGCGCTGGTAATGATTACCTCTGCTGCACCTTCGCTTTTATTTTTTAAAACCTCAAACTGGGCTGCTATTTCAGGCATTGCCGCTAGGCGGTGATTTTGATTCACCAAGCGCAAGAATGCATTGACTTTATCGTCCAACTTCGTCTTAACCATGCTATTCATTAATTTGCTGAGCTCGTCTGCCGAAATTTTGGGGTTGTTAGCCAACACCGCCACATCTGGCATCGAGTACAGCTGCGCGAGTTCGCTTAATTGAACCAAAACAGAGCCAAATTCTGTCGGCTTAACGCTTGAGAAAAGCGCTTCCGCGTAAGGCCGGGCAATGGTAGCTAAGTCAGCCATATTAGAGCTCTGCCTTGAGTTGGTCTAGTAAGGCGGCGTGTGCTTTTGGATCCACTTCGCGGCGCAAAATTTGCTCAGCCCCGCGCACTGCCAAGTTTGCAACCTCGGCACGCAATACGTCGCGCGCCCGGGACACTTGCTGTTCTGCGTCTTGTTTTGCTTGATTAATAATGCGCGCCGCTTCTGCCTGTGCGTTACTACGAATCTCTTCCGCACTAAGCTGTGCGCGCTTTTCTGCCTCGGCTACGCGCTGTCCGCCTTCTTGACGAGCACGTACTAACTCTTGCTCGGCCAGTTTTGATGCGGAGGCAAGATCAGCCTTGCCACGCTCAGCGGCTGCTAAGCCTTCTGCCACTTTGGTGGCGCGCTCGTCTAAAGCTTTTACTAAGGGGGGCCATACAAAGCGTGCAACCACCCACCATAAAATGAAAAAGACGATCATTTGCGCGAATAAGGTCGCGTTCAGATTCACGGTATTCCTTTCGGTATTGTTAAGAGCGTGCGGACAACACAGTGTTGCCCGCGTCAGAACAATTACTTAATAACGGCCAACAATGGGTTTGCAAATGCAAACAGCATCGCAACACCAACACCAATCAAGAAAGCCGCGTCGATCAAACCAGCCAACAAGAACATTTTGGTTTGCAATTCATTCATCAGCTCGGGTTGACGCGCTGCGCCTTCAATAAATTTTCCACCCATAAGGCCAATGCCTAAACATGCGCCTAGTGCGCCTAAACCAATGATCAGGCCGATGCCGATTGCAGTTAAACCCTGAATGTTTGCTAAAAATTCTTGCATGATGACTCCTAAGTAATAAAAGTGGTAATAAAAATAAAACGGTTAATGGTGGCTGTGTGCTTGACCGATGTAAACCAACGTCAACATCATAAAAATAAATGCCTGTAACAAAATAACGAGTATGTGAAAGATAGCCCAAGCAGACCCTGCAATGACGTGCCCTACAAGACCAAGCACACTCAAGTCGAGGCTAAAAGTCCAAATACTACCTAGCAAAGCGATGAGCAAGAAAATGAGCTCGCCCGCATACATATTGCCGAACAACCGCATACCCAAGGAAACCCCTTTGGCGATGTACTCGATGATGTTTAGAACCAGGTTGAATGGAGCCAAGTACCACTTTGCCCCAAATGGCGCGGATAGGAGCTCGTGTACAAATCCTCCCAGGCCCTTTACTTTGAAGCTGTAGTAAAAAACCAGCAATAAAACCGCGAATGACATGCCTAATGTCGCATTCAAATCGGTTGTAGGGACCAACTTATGGTGCGGCACATGCAAACCTAAATTCTCAAGAAAGTGGTTTACGCCCACCACCCAATCTACCGGCACAAGATCCAGTGTGTTTAACAATATGATCCAGCAGAATACAAAAAGCGCAAGGGGGGCAATGTAGCTTCGGTCGCCGTGAACAATGCTTTTAGATTGTGTTTCGACCATTTCGACTAGCATCTCGATTAGTGCTTGGAAGCGCCCGGGTACTCCTGGGCTTGCTCGCCGTGCGGCAAGGAGCAAAAATCCAACCGTCAAAAGACCCATGGCTAGGGTCCAAAAAATAGTATCTAAATTTAAAACACTGAAATCAATTATTGAGGTTTGGGGTCCCCCAATATTGTTTAAATTTTGCAAATGCTCTGCAATGTACGCTGTGGGCGTTAAAGGCTCGCTAGGAGCGCCATTTACTGCAGTTGCCATCGTAAGCAATCCCTTTTTACAAAATGCTGTTTAACGCCAAAATAGCCCCAAAAGATAACATTTGAGCGTGACAATATAAGTCAGGAGCAGCGGTATCCACTTTAATTCTGCGTAGTTAAACGCCAACCAAATAAACATAGCGATTGTAGCGGTAATTTTTATTACTTCACCAGAAATAAGCGCTGACAAAAAACCGCCAGAGGTGAGGCGCTGAGCGCCTCTTGCAATTTCTAAGCGAAGCAAAAATAGTACAGCGGGCAAAACGCCAATCAACCCTCCTAAAAAAGCGGAGTTAGTATAAACGCCAATACGCCCGTCATCCCAAAAAATACAGCTAATAAGTGCGCCTAAGAAGGTTGCTAGCATTTGACCGGCCACCACCCCCCATGGCAATGTCAATCTACTCTTGCTTGAATTGGTTTGTAATAGCGCCTGCATTTCGTCGCTGCTATAAACCCGATAGGGCTCCTCTGGCTCCTTCCACGGGTCATCGGTGTTTGGTTGATTGCTTGGCGCTTTCAAATAGATCCCTTAGGTTATTTAGGGTTTATGTTTCAATGCCTAGTTTTTTTAAAAGGGCGTCTAGTTCGTCGGCTTTACTAAAACGAATCCGTAACTCTCCGCCTTTGCCTTTTAGCTTAAATTCGGCACTAAGGCCTATTGAATCTGCAATTTCGCGTGATAAGCGCTGTAAATCCGGATCTGCTGCGCGAGCCTCATCCGCTTTTTTGGGCTTCTTCGTGCCCATTTGCCCGCCGGCCCGTGCAAGCACTGCGGACAAGCGCTCGGCTTCCCGCACCGAAAGCCCTTGAGCCATGATTTTTTGCGCCAATGCAACCTGGCTCGCCCCTGGCAGAGGGAGTAGGGCGCGCGCATGGCCCATATCAATATCGCCGGCCAATAACATGGCTTGGACTGGCTTTGCCAGTTGAGCCAGGCGTAATAAGTTAGTGATGGCGCTTCTTGATTTGCCGACGGACTTTGCTGCTTGTTCGTGTGTAAATCCAAACTCTTCAATTAGGCGCGCCAATCCCTGCGATTCTTCTAGGGGATTTAAGTCCTCGCGCTGCATGTTTTCAATGAGGGCCATTGCTGCTGCCCCTTTATCGTCAGCCAGGGACACCAGGACTGGAACCTCGGTAAGTCCGGCTAGGGTGGCCGCCCTAAAGCGGCGCTCGCCGGCAATAATTTCATATTTACCCGCGGAAATTGCTCGCACCAAGAGGGGTTGCATGACCCCTTGTTCGCGGATGCTTTCAGCCAACTCCTGAAGCGGGCCTGTATCCATTTTTTGACGGGGTTGGTATTTGCCTGCCTGCAGCGCGCTCAAGGGAAGGCTTGTTATGGTGGCATCTTCTTGGGGTGGTTTCGATTTTTCACCCAGTAGGGCCTCTAGGCCGCGGCCAAGGCCTTTTTTCTTTATTGTGCTCATGGTGTTTGATCAATCACATTTGTTGAATTCGTTGAATCATTTCCGCACCAAAATCCAAATAGGCTTTGGAGCCACGGGATGTCTTATCAAAGGACACGCCTGGCAAGCCATAAGAGGGCGCCTCTGCTAGACGGACGTTACGCGGAATAATTGTTTTAAATACTTTGTCGCCGAAGTGCTCCAGTAATTGCTCCGAAACCTGTTGCTGTAAGGTCATGCGCGGATCAAACATCACTCGCAACAAACCAATAATCATCAGATCTGGATTGAGGTTGGCGTGCACTTGTTTGATGGTGTTCACTAAATCCGACAAGCCCTCTAGGGCAAAGTACTCACACTGCATCGGAACAATGACGCCATTCGCTGCGCATAGGCCATTGAGCGTCAGCAAGGAGAGTGCGGGCGGGCAGTCAATCAATATGAAGTCATACTCAGCGCCCACCAACGCCAGCGCGGCCTTTAGGCGCAGCTCGCGCTCATCCAAATCAACCAACTCGATTTCTGCGCCCGCTAAATCGCGGTTTGCTGGCAAGACATCATAGCCAGCACTTTCGCAACGCTGCACACAGGCCGCCACTGTAGCCTGACCAATTAACACCTGATATATGCTCATATTGAGCTCTGCCTTTTCAATGCCAGAGCCCATGGTTGCATTGCCTTGTGGGTCCAAATCAACCAGTAGCACGCGCTGCTTATGTCCCGCTAAACCAGCGGCCAGATTCACGGCTGTCGTGGTTTTTCCAACGCCGCCCTTTTGATTTGCAATGCAGAATATTTTTGCCATGGTTTTTATTTGCCCTTAAGGAGTGATTTTCGCATGGGGCGTAAAGACCAAAAGTCGCCGCTCTGCCGTGCTGTTGGGAATCAATACAAAGCGGTCCGCCAAAAGCCGCCAGCGCTCGGTCGATACGGTCGCCAGTTCTTCATCGGCACGCCTTGCCTTCATAGCAAACACCAGGCCGCCCGGTTTCAAAAAAGGCTCTGCTAAGTCTAAAAAACGATCTAGGCTTGTAAATGCCCTAGAAATCACTGCATCGTACTTGCCTGGTTCTTGGCTTGCGACATGCTCTACGCGATCGCTATAAATCGATGCATTGCTGAGACCAAGTTTGCCCTTTACATTTTGCAAAAAGGCGGTTTTCTTGCGCACCGCCTCAATTAGGCTAATGCTCCAATTGGGCTGAGCAATTGCAATGGGTATTGCTGGTAAACCTCCGCCAGACCCGAGGTCTGCAATGTGCGCTTGCGTTGGCGGTAAAAATTCACGCATTATTGGTAAAATTGCAATAGAATCAATAAGATGCAAATCAATACTGGCTTGTTCGCCCTCAACCGAGGTTAGGTTATGCACGCGATTCCAGCGCTCGAGCTCTTGCAAGAACGCATTTAAATCGGCCACTTGTTTCTGTGACAAAGCCAAGCCAAGTTCAGCAACGCCACGCTCAAGACCTGCCCCGCTCACACCGACTCCTGGGATTTGCCAATTCCCCGCTTTAAATGCACCAACAATAACGAAATGGCTGCTGGAGTAACCCCCGATATGCGCGCAGCCTGCCCCAAGGTTTCTGGTTTTTGCGCGCCCAATTTCTGCTGAACTTCTTTAGATAGCCCTCGAACCAGGCTGTAATCCAAAAAATCCGGCAATGGGTAGCCCTCATTAAACTCTTGGCGGGCAATTTCCAGGGCCTGCCGATCAATGTAGCCCGCATATTTAATCGAGATCTCAACCTGATCCTGGATTTGCTGATTTAGGTTCGGGTCCGCATCAAGCTGCAGTGTAGTGCCGTTATAGGCCTCAGATAGCGAAGTATAGGTAACCGTGGGCCGCTTCAAAATGTCCGCCAAGCTGGCCTCATGGGACAACTCTTGCCCCAAAAGAATGGCCAGAGATTTTGCGGTGGCATGCTTTGGGCTCACCCAAGCCTCCTTGAGTCGCATTGTTTCACGTGAAACAGCGTCCTTTTTCTTACAAAAGAACGTCCAGCGCGCATCATCCACCAAACCAAGAGACCTACCAATCTCGGTTAGGCGCAAATCGGCATTGTCTTCTCTCAGGCTAAGGCGATACTCGGCCCGGCTTGTGAACATGCGGTAGGGCTCTTGCACGCCCCGAGTAATGAGGTCGTCTACCAAAACCCCAATATAGGACTCGCTCCGCTTGGGCGCCCAGGGCGAAAGGCCCTTGGCAGCAAGCCCGGCATTCATTCCGGCAAGCAGCCCTTGGGCCGCGGCCTCTTCATAGCCGGTTGTGCCATTGATTTGGCCGGCAAAATAAAGCCCCTCAATGGCCTTCGTTTCTAAACTGTGCCGCAGCTGGCGCGGGTCAAAAAAATCATATTCAATGGCATAGCCGGGGCGGACGATAGTGGCATTCTCGAGGCCCCGAATGCTGCGAACCAAATCCCACTGCACGTCAAAAGGTAGACTGGTTGAGATTCCGTTAGGGTAGTACTCGTTTGTTGTCAGGCCCTCAGGCTCTAAAAATATCTGGTGGCTGTTTTTAGAGGCAAAGCGATGGATTTTGTCTTCAATGGAGGGGCAATAGCGCGGCCCAACACCCTCAATCATGCCGGTATACATGGGTGAACGGTCTAGGCCGCCACGAATAATGTCGTGGGTTGCTTCGTTCGTATGAGTAATCCAACAAGGAACCTGCCTTGGGTGTTGCTCGGGCCGCCCCAGATAGGAAAAACAAGGAACGGGGTCAAGATCGCCTGGCTGCTCCAGCATCACCGAAAAATCAATGCTTCTGCCGTCAATACGAGGGGGGGTGCCCGTTTTTAGGCGCCCCTGTGGCAAGGCAAGGTCTTTAAGCCGCGCCGACAAGGTCAAGGCTGCGGGATCACCCGCACGGCCACCCGAATGGCTATTCAAGCCGACGTGAATCTTGCCGTCCAAAAATGTGCCGGCCGTTAAAACAACCCTGCTGGCCCCAAACTCAAGGCCCGATTGGGTACGAACCCCAACTACGGCATTGCCCACCACAAGGAGATCATCCACAGCAGCCTGAAATAAGCTCAAGTTGGATTGATTTTCGAGCCTGCGGCGTATTGCCGCCTTATATAGAATGCGGTCGCCCTGGGCCCGCGTTGCCCTAACTGCAGGGCCTTTGCTGGCATTCAATATACGAAACTGAATACCCGCCTCATCGGTCGCCGCGGCCATTGCACCACCCAGCGCGTCGATTTCTTTTACTAAATGGCCTTTACCAATACCGCCAATCGAGGGGTTGCAGCTCATTGCGCCAAGCGTTTCTATGCTGTGCGTAAGAAGCAAAGTGTCGCAACCCATGCGGGCAGAAGCCAGCGCCGCCTCGGTGCCAGCATGTCCGCCGCCAATCACAATTACATCGAATTTTTTAGAGTACCGCATGGTTTGCCTCAATAAGGGCAATGATCATATCATTTTGCCTTGTTTCACGTGAAACAAGGGCACGCCGCTTTGTATAAATATATTCCTAATCCATTGATTTAATTAAGAAAAATAGGCGTCCCAAGCTGTCTTTAAGATTAAGGCCGAAACGAAAATCAGGAAGGCCTTCCGAACAAAGCTACTGCCGTGCTTGATTGCAAGGTGGCTGCCAAAATGACTACCGGCGATGTTTGCAATCATCATTGCAAAACCGAGGGCCCAGCTAATTTTGCCCAAACCACCCAACATAACAATGGATGCTAAGTTTGTCGACACATTAACCAGCTTCGTAGCAGCAGACGCATGCAGAAAATCAAACTGGAAAAAACGAACAAAGCCAAACAAAAGGAAGCTTCCTGTACCCGGCCCAAAAAAACCGTCGTAGAAGCCCACCACCAAACCCAAACCAATACCCTTAAGCTGTAACAAGCGACTATAGGCTGCTGGCCGATGGTCCTGACCAAGCGATGGTTGAAAAATTGTATAGATCAGAAGAAAAAACAATAGGAAGGGAAGGGCCTTGCGCAGCGGCTCGGCGGGGAATACGCTGACCGCAGCGGCACCGAAAAGCGCACCAACAAAGCCCGCAATAATCGCCGGAACGATCAGCGCCCAGGGCAAACGTACATAGCGTAAATATTTGCGGGCCGCATTGATGGTGCCACCAATGGCCGACACTTTGTTGGTGCCCAAGAGGGTGGCCGGATGAGTTTCGGGATAGGCGGCGAAAAGGGCGGGCACTTGAATCAATCCGCCGCCGCCCGCGACCGCATCGACTAAGCCAGCAAAGAAGGAAGCCGCCAATAGCAGAGGCCACAAGTACAAAGAAAATTCAATCGCGGTTTCAAGCAAAGCAACAACCTACGCACTTAAGCAATCGTGACCGAGCCACACTACCGCGCAAGAAATACTTTCAATGCGCTAAGCGCAGTTTCATCAAGCGCATCAAAGGGGATGCGAGCCGATCCCTGAACAATCATCATCGCGTAAGGCTTAGCCAAGGCAGAGGCTTCGGCACACAGCTGCAAGGCATCGCCCGATGCGGGGGATTGGTTGCGCCAATAATTAATTGCCGCCTCTAATTCTTGAATGGACACAAACATATGCCGCCGTCTTACTTATCGCGCTTGGCAAGCATGGTACCCCTGCAACGTTTGGCCCCGCAACGGCATTCATAATCTTTTTTCATTTGCTTTGTAACGCGGCCCTCAACATCAAGCGAGTAGTCATAAAACAGCTCCTCACCAGGCATCAAGTCGCGCTTGGCAAAAATGAAAACGCGTGGCATGTCTTCGTATGCGCCCTCATTCGCTTCGCAATTGGGTTTACATGAGTGATTGATCCAGCGGGCCGCATTGCCGTCGCAGTTAGCATCAATCACGCGACCACTCTCCAAAGAAAAATAAAAGGTGTGATTTGGCTCATCTGGATTATGTGGATGGCGCCGTTCAGCCTCCTTCCAGCTAATGCGCTCACCCTCGTACTCAATCAGGGCCGTGCCTTTTTTAATGGCAACTTTTGCGAACACCCCCTTGCCATGAATGGGGGAAGAACGCACCACAATAGCGGCACGATTTACCTTGGGCGGCTTTGACTTACTTTTTTTCATACATCACACATCAAGGTTACGGGCAATCAGTGCATTCTTTTCAATAAAGGCGCGGCGGGGATCAACCTCATCACCCATCAGCGTGGTGAACACCTGATCTGCCACAATCGCATCTTCAATTTGAACACGCAATAGGGTGCGGGTTGTGGTGTCCATGGTGGTCTCCCACAACTGCTGAGGATTCATCTCGCCCAAACCCTTATAGCGCTGACGGCTCACAACACGCTCGGCCTCGGACAGTAACCATGCAAACGCGGCGCGGAAATCAGCAACCACCTGCTCCTTCTGTAATTTTTCAGGATCGCCTCGGCGCACGCGCGAACCAGGCAACACTCTCCCACTAAGTGCGCGGGCAGCGGCAGTCAGACTTTGATAATCATCGCCATGAGTGAAGTCTGAACTAATAGCAGATAGTTTTAGGTTTCCATGGATCCGGCGCGACAACAGAAGGCGGAAACGTTCGGTCCGGTCTTCTTTTTGCACAATCACTTCGGGCGCAAGTGCGAGAGAATCTAAACTTTCCTTAAGGGCCACACGCAGCCGCTCTGCAGATTGCTGGGCCGCAACCTCGGTGTCAAGGTTCAGCGGAATCCCCGCTGCAATCGCCCTCAAGGCATCTTCATCCATAGTTCGCGACAGGCGGTCTACAACCGCCTGTATGACTTGATAATTTCTGGCCAACTCATCCAAAGCCGGCCCTTGTATTAACTCGCCGCTCGGAGTTTGAATGGACGCAGACTCCAAAGCAATCTTTAACAGCAATTGATTTAATTCAGAATCATCTTTGATGTACTGTTCATTTTTGCCAAACTTCACTTTATAAAGCGGGGGTTGTGCAATATAAATATGGCCGCGCTCAATCAACTCAGGCATCTGGCGATAAAAGAAGGTCAACAATAAAGTTCGGATGTGGCTACCATCAACGTCCGCATCGGTCATGATGATGATGCGGTGATAGCGCAACTTATCGGCCTTGTACTCTTCAATGCCAATTCCGGTGCCGAGCACGGTGATTAAGGTCACCACCTCTTGGCTGGCGAGCATTTTGTCAAAGCGCGCTTTTTCGACATTCAGAATCTTTCCTTTTAAAGGAAGAATTGCTTGAAAGCGACGGTCGCGCCCCTGTTTTGCAGAACCGCCCGCAGAGTCGCCCTCCACAATAAACAGTTCGGACTTCTCTGGGTTTTTTTCTTGGCAGTCAGCCAACTTACCCGGCAAACCCAAACCATCGAGAACGCCTTTACGGCGAGTCATGTCGCGCGCCTTGCGGGCAGCCTCGCGAGCACGGGCCGCATCAACTATCTTGCCGCATAGAATCTTAGCGTCTGCGGGGCGCTCTTGAAGATATGCACTTAAGGCTTCGGCCACAATTTCTTCTACTGGGCCACGAACTTCGCTGGAGACCAGCTTGTCCTTGGTTTGGCTGGAAAATTTGGGCTCGGGCACCTTAACCGACAAAACACAAGTTAGGCCTTCCCGCATGTCGTCGCCCGATATTTCGACTTTGGCTTTCTTAGCGACATCGTGTTCGTCAATGTATTTGTTAATTACGCGCGTCATTGCGGCGCGTAAGCCAGTTAAGTGAGTGCCGCCATCGCGCTGTGGAATGTTATTGGTAAAGCACAGCACCTGCTCACTAAAGCTATCGTTCCATTGCATGGACACTTCAGCGGTAATTTGTCCACCAAGATCCGATGGGCGATTGCCTTCAGCGTAGAAAATATTGGGGTGTAAAACATTCTTGGTTTGGTTAATGTACTCAACAAAACCCTTCACGCCGCCAGAGTACGCAAAATCTTCTTCTTGACCAGAGCGTTGATCAATTAAACGAATGTGGACGCCATTATTTAAAAACGAAAGCTCTCTTATGCGTTTGACCAGGATTTCGTAATGGAACTCCACTTTTCCAAAAATCGTCTCGTCGGCCAGAAAGTGAACCTCAGTACCCGTTTTTTCGGTATCGCCAGTAACAGATATAGGCGAAATAGCTACGCCTTGAGCCTCTCCAACATTACGATTTTGAATTACGCCGCGCGCAAACTCCATGTAATGCACTTTTCCATCTCGCCGTATGGTTAACTTTAACCACTTCGAAAGTGCGTTAACGCAACTGACACCAACGCCGTGTAATCCGCCGGACACCTTATAACTGTTTTGATCAAACTTACCGCCCGCATGCAGCTCTGTCATTACAATTTCAGCCGCACTGCGCTTAGGATCGTGCTTATCATCGAATTTCACACCAGTCGGGACGCCGCGACCGTTGTCAACGATAGAAATGGAATTGTCGGTTTGTATAACGACTGTAATTTCAGTGCAATACCCCGCAAGCGCCTCATCAATCGAGTTATCAAGCACTTCAAACACCAAATGATGAAGACCGGTTCCATCCGAGGTGTCGCCAATGTACATTCCAGGGCGCTTACGAACCGCCTCTAAGCCCTCCAGAATTTGAATGGATGATGCGCCGTACTGCTCTACTGCCTTTATATCTTCAGTCATATTTTTCTAATTTAAATGCGCATTGGCATTACAACGTACTTAAAGTCCTCGGAGGCAGGTAAGGTAATCACAGCGCTACTGTTGGCATCACCCAAGCTAATTTGAATCCGCTCCACCTTGATATTTGCGAGGACATCAAGCAAGTAACTCACATTGAAACCAATTTCAACCGAATCACCGGCATACTCCGTTTCAATATCTTCCTGCGCCTCTTCCTGCTCAGCATTGGTGGATTGAATCGTAATGCGATTGGGTGATAAAGAGAAACGCACGCCTTTAAATTTGTCGGTTGTCAAAATGGCGGCTCTTTGCAGTGCAGCCTGGAGGGTTTCGCGCGCAACAATCAATGTATTTTTGTGGCCCTTTGGAATCACCCGTTGGAAGTCGGGGAACTTACCCTCAACCAATTTGGAGATAAGCTCGACATCACCAAAATTAAACTTAATCTGATTGGCAGTAAGACTAACTTCAAGTTCAGCATCAGTGTCATCCAGTAAGTGCTGACACTCCAAAATAGTCTTGCGCGGAATGATAATTTCCTGATGGCCACCATTACCAGCAACTGGCTGCGCCAACTCAACCCGACTGTACGCCAACCGATGACCGTCTGTAGCAACCGCAACAACCTCTTTACCATCGATAACCAGCAACATGCCGTTAAGGTAGTAACGAATGTCTTGTTGCGCCATGGCGAAATGCACTTGACTGATCAACTGCTTAAATGCCTTCTGTGGCATTTTCCAGCTTGCCGTCAACTCACCAACAGCCTGCATCACTGGGAACTCGGTAGCAGATAAGGTTTGAAGGGTGAAGCGGCTTTTCCCGCTCTGCACCACTAATTTTGAATCTTTTAAGTTTAGCGATACCGGACCCTCAGGTAGCGCCCGCAGAATGTCAAGTAATTTACGAGCAGCAACCGTCGTTGTCATGTCGGTATCTCCAACGCCGAAATTAGCGCTGGTCGCTATCTGAATTTCGATGTCGGTGGAAACAAAAGAAACGCGCTCACCTGTTTTTTTAAACAACAGATTGGCCAATATGGGAAGTGTATGTCGACGCTCAACAATGCCGCTTACGATTTGAAGTGGCTTCAACAAACTATCGCGCGATGTATTAATAAGTTGCATTGCTTTTAAGTCCTTGTATATATCTAATTAGTAATAGTAATAAGCCTCGAAAAAATGGTGGATAACCCATTTAAGACTTACACAACAACCACTTGTAACCAAAAAAACCTGTGCACAACCTCGGTATAAATGAAGGATAGGTTTGGGATAACTTTTTTAACTAATCCTATTTTTGCATATCAATGCTGTTATCCCCAATTTATACACACGAAATTTACCCAGTTACACACAAACTCATCCACAGACTTATCCACAGCCCGCTTAAGCCTTAAGCGTCTGCTCAATAACGTGAATTTCATGATTTAGTTGGCTGTCGTGGGAGCGCTCTTCTGTAATTTTACGGACAGCATGCAAAACAGTAGTGTGGTCCCGCCCACCAAACAACTCACCAATTTCCGGAAGGCTTTTTTGGGTCAACTCTTTTGCCATAAACATGGCGATTTGGCGGGGCCTGGCAATATTGGCCGGCCTGCGCTTGGAGTACATGTCCGCCACCTTGATGTTGTAAAAATCGGCAACGGACTTTTGGATATTTTCAACTGAAATTTGCCGGTTTTGAATGGACAGCAGGTCTTTCAAGGCTGCGCGGGCGACATCGATCGTTACATCCCGCCCATGAAAGCGCACAAAGGCCAAAATCTTCCGCAATGCGCCCTCAAGTTCGCGCACATTGGAGCGAAGGTGTTTGGCCACAAAAAAAGCAACATCCTCCGACATTGGAATACCCTCAGCCGCCGCCTTTTTCATCAAAATGGCGACGCGCATTTCCAGTTCGGGCGGCTCAATTGCCACTGTGAGACCAGAATCAAAACGCGAAATAAGGCGATCATCGATTCCTGCCATCTCTTTGGGGTAGGTATCACTAGTAATGATGACCTGTGCGCGATTACCTAAAAGAGCCTCAAACGCATAAAAAAACTCTTCTTGGGTGCGGGATTTACCACTGAAGAACTGAATATCATCAATCAGCAAAAGGTCAAGGGAGTGGTAATACCGCTTAAAACGGTCAAATGCCTTCTGTTGGTATGCCCTTACAACGTCGGACACATATTGCTCCGCATGGATGTAGCGAATGCGGGCGTTTGGATTTTCTTTTAAAAGATGGTTGCCAATCGCGTGAATCAGGTGGGTTTTGCCGAGGCCAACCCCCCCATACAAGAACATAGGGTTATAGGATGTGCCCGGGTTGTGCGCCACCTGAATGGAGGCGGCGCGCGCCAATTGATTTGCCTTACCAGTAACGAAGGTATCAAAAGTCAACATGGGGTTGAGTTTGGAGTGATCTTCTAACTCAAAGGCGGCTGACTCGCCCAACTCAACTTCGGGCGCGCTTTGTAAATAATCGGGGGGCGCTATGTTTGCCTCTTGGGGCCTGCTTGTGGGGGGTGTGGCCAGGGCGCCGGCGGGTGATGTGGAGACGCCATCATCCAACACAAACATTAAAGTGAAGGGCTTGCCAAAATAGCTTTGGGCCAACTCCTGAAATCGATCAGAAAACGTTTTTTTCGTCCAATCCAACTTAAATCGATTGGGAGCGGATATTGTAAGCAAACACTCACTCTCGTTAAGACCATTCAACTTAAGGGGCTGTATCCAGGTCTTAAATTGCTGTGGCGATAGCTCGCGCAGCAAGGTGGCGGTGGCGTGATCCCAAAAACCCAAAGGGCTTAGAGAAGAGAGGGTGGCGTTGTTTTCTAAATTGCTCATTTTCGGAGGGTTGATTGTAGCGATTATCTAAAGTTATCCACAAGCCTTAAGCAGGTGGAAAACCTGTGGATAAGTTGTGGCCAAACAATAAAAAAGCCTATAAATCAATCAACTAAGAAAAAATAGAGAAATTAAATAAGGGAAAAACCCAATAAAAGAACAACTTAGGTTGACCTTTTGGGCGCCACAAAGGAAAATACATGGCTTTCCCGAGGTCAATCATGAAAAGAACATATCAACCATCCGTAACCCGCCGCAAACGTACCCATGGATTCCGCGTACGAATGAAAACACGTGGCGGCCGTACCGTTTTAAACGCACGTCGCGCCAAGGGCCGTAAACGCCTGGCGGTGTAAGCGTACTCGCTTGAAAAGCGCACGCATATCCGAATTACTCAAGACAAATCCCAAAACATCGAAACACTGGGGTTTGTATTTAGGGTCTCACAGTCAAGGCATGGATGAGGCCCTAGGAATTGCTGTTGCCAAAAAATTGGCCAAAAGGGCCGTTGATCGAAATAAGCTTAAACGTTTCATACGCGAAAGAACACGTCAACCGCACAGTGCAATATTAGAGTCCCATGATGTTGTTATACGACTTAAAAAACCGATTGGACAAACAACGCGGGGTCGATTGCGCTCTATGGAGTTTGGCGCACTAAAAGTGCAACTGGCGGAGCTAATTTAAGTGCAGATCATTAACCGCGCAGCAATAGCAATGATCCGAATTTACCAAATCGCACTAAGCCCATTTTTTGGCTCTCAATGCAAGTTCGAGCCGAGCTGTTCTCAATACGCATGTGATTGTTTTAAAGCCCACGGCAGCGCCAAAAGCGCCGGACTGATCGTCTGGCGGCTGTTGCGATGCAACCCTTGGAGTCATGGTGGCTATGACCCAGCAATTAACCCACGCAAGATAAAAGAATAAATACATGGATACGAAAAGAACCATCCTCTGGGCTGTTTTCTCAATCGCAGGACTGCTCCTTTACAACAATTGGTTAGCGTACGAAGGCAAAACACCGCTGTTTGGCCCTCAAAGCATGAGCAAGCAAGAGGGCGCGCCAATTGGCGATGAAAAGAAGAGCGACGTCCCGGTATCGACGGCCACCAGCACCAACACTGCGCCAGTGCTTGCCCCAAAAGCAATTCCAGCAAGCATGGCGCAACTGGCAAACAAAGAGCGCTTTACTTTACAAAACGACGTACTGGCAATTGAGGTCAGCGCAGACGGCGCAAACGTAGTGAGCGCAACCCTATTAAAAGAGCTGGAAGCCGATAAAAAACCGATGCGACTGATGCAGATAAGCCCAGGCCACCAGTATTTTGCACGCTCCGGGTTGATTGCCGCAGGCAATGCAGAGCTACCCAATCACACCAGTGAATTCAAGTTGCAAAGCAGCGGCAAAGATGGGTCAGGACGCCCCTTCTTGGTTGTTGCCAGTGGGCGCAACGGTGTAATCCTTGAAAAAACCTTTATCTTGAATTCTGGTAGTTATGTGATTGATGTAATGCATCGCGTAACAAAAAATAATGCGGCAGTAGGCCCATTGGTTTTATATACCGAATTAGTACGAGATGGCAGCAAGCTAGAAGAAAGCCAGTTCTACAGTACGTTTACAGGCCCAGCGGTTTATACCGACAAAGAGAAGTTTAATAAGCTTGAATTTACCGACTTTGAAAAGAATAAAATCACCATACCGAAACAAGTTGCTGCTGGAGATCCGGCATGGGTGGCGATGGTTCAGCACTACTACGCCAGTGCATGGATACCCAGTGATAAATTAAACCGTGATATCTACGCTGGAAAAATCGACACCAATGTGTATCGCGTTGGCATACAAACCCCACTCGAAGATATTGCAGCTGGCAAAACAACCGTTGAAACAGCACGCTTATTTGTAGGCCCGCAACAAGAAAGCACATTAGAAGCAATTGCACCCGGACTGGAGTTGCTTAAGGATTACGGATATTTAACCATCCTTGCAAAGCCCATCTTCTGGACCTTAGAGCGTATTTACGAATACGTAAATAATTGGGGTTGGTCAATCGTTATTTTGACATTCTTGATTAAGCTCTTGTTCTACCCGCTATCTGCCGCAAGTTACAAGTCAATGGCGCGTATGAAAGAAGTGCAGCCACGCGTGATGGCAATGCGAGAAGCCAACAAAGGCAATCCGCAAAAAATGAATCAAGAAATGATGGCCCTATATAAGAAGGAAAAGATTAATCCGCTAGGCGGCTGCTTGCCAATGTTGATTCAGATACCCGTCTTTATTTCCTTGTATTGGGTTTTGTTGTCGTCGGTTGAAATTCGCAATGCACCATGGATTCTTTGGATCCATGATTTGGCCGTACCAGACCCGTATTACATTTTGCCAGTGATCATGGCGGTGTCCATGTACGTGCAAACCAAATTGAATCCCACTCCGCCAGACCCAATTCAGGCAAAAGTGATGCTTTATATGCCAATCATTTTTTCCGTCATGTTCTTTTTCTTCCCAGCCGGATTGGTTTTATACTGGGTGGTGAATAACATATTGTCGATTGCGCAGCAGTGGCAGATCAACAAGATGATTATTAAACGAGCAATGTAATACTGCATTCAGTATCGCTATGTTAGCAATGGGGCCTGCATCCAGAAAAATCCCCATTGTTGCCATTGCTACCGCGTCTGGCAAAGCCGGGGTGGGTATTATCCGCATCAGTGGCGAAGGCTTGCAAGAACTTGCCTTCGCTATTACTAATAAAAGACTGCAGCCCCGCAAAGCCACGCTGGTAGAGCTGCGCAACCAAGATGGCCGGATCATTGATTCCTGCCTGGCAATTTACTTTTTAGCGCCCCATTCATTTACGGGCGAAGACGTTCTAGAGTTGCAGTGCCACGGCGGACCACAGCTTTTGGATTTGGTCGTGCAGCGCTGCTTGCTACTGGGCCAGCAAATGGGACTGGCTATAGCTGAGCCAGGAGAATTCTCG
>JBEBBK010000004.1:0-22582 GCA_041158405.1 Pseudomonadota bacterium | reverse complement strand
GTATTTGTTTGGGCGCTATACCCATTTTGCTAAATCCGATGATCCCGAGCTACACCAATGTGCCATTGCAACCTTATTTGAGTTAGGTGATATTGGCGCACGGGGTGATATCAAATCACTGCTATTGAAAGAGTTTGAACGTCAAAAGCAAGCGTTGCATGGCCTTAAATCATCGGCCAAGGTAGATCAAGCAGTATTAAGCCAAGCCCTCGCCGAGATCGATGGCGCATCAACGCATCTCAATCAATCACTTGGTAAACCGAATTCGGCAATTACCGAAAATGAATGGCTTAATGGGATTCGTACGCGGCTCTCGATACCGGGAGGCACTAGCCCCATTGATCTGCCTAATTTTCATGCGTGGAAATGCAGCGCGCCCAGTGATCGGCGTGAGTTACTGCAAAATTTCATTGCCCCCCTAATACCTTGGAATGAGTCATCCCAATTATTTTTGAAGTTGTTACGTCAGTCGGGTGAATCGCGCGATGCGGTCGCTCACCAAGGCGCATTTCAGCAAGCACCGTCTGGAAAAGTCTATCAACTCATGCGGATTGGAGTCGAGGATGATTCTGTGTTTTCTGAAATCAGTGCAAACAAATACTTACTATCCGTTCGCTTCTTAAAAAGCGAACGGGACAAAAAGCCGCATCCCATTCTGGAAGATATTCAATTTAAGCTAACCTTGTGCCAGTTTTAATCTCGGCGTAAAACTGCTTTAGCTGTTGAATCATCGGCAATGCTGCCGGCAAGAGCGGCTCTATCGTTAAATGATCCGCCCCTAAGTCTTGCCAGGATAGGGCTTGGTTTTCACACCCAGTAGGCTCACCACTCCAGTCCCAAATGATGCTAACGTGAATGCGCACATACGCATGCGGATAGTCATGTTCAATCGTCATTAAGTCGACGCTGCCATGAATGGTAATTCCAAGCTCTTCTTGAAGTTCGCGCTGCAGAGCCTGAAAAAGGGTTTCATCTGCTTCAACTTTGCCCCCCGGAAATTCCCAATAGCCCTCATAGGGCTTGCCGCGGGGTCGCTGACCCATCAAAAAGCGCTGCTGCGCATCGAGCAAGATACCAGCTGCTACCTCGGTTACTGGGCGCAGAGCATCACTCATGGGATATTAGGCGTGCGTGCCAGTCCAGTGTTTTGCAAACTGCCATGCAACTCGGCCAGAACGCGATCCGCGCTCGAGCGCCCAAACCAAAGCCTCAGATCGAGCAGCCTCAATTTGGACGTCACTCAAGCCAAAATGCCGCAGCCAATGGGCCACGATAGCTAGGTATTCATCCTGCTTGGGTGGGTAAAAAGAAAGCCATAAGCCAAAGCGTTCTGATAAAGAGATTTTCTCTTCCACCACCTCACCCGGGTGAATTTCGCCATCATCATCGTGGTGATACGTTTGGTTGTCCTTCATGTACTCGGGCAATAAATGCCGGCGATTCGATGTGGCATAAATCAAAATATTATCAACCTGAGCGGAGATCGAGCCATCCAAGGCTGACTTCATTGCTTTGTAGCCAGACTCGCCTTCCTCAAACGAAAGGTCATCGCAAAAAACGATAAAGCGCTCTGGGCGATCAGCCAGCAAATCCGTTATGTCTGCTAAATCTGCTAAGTGCTCTTTCTCAACCTCAACCAAGCGCAGACCATCTTTTGCAAAGGCATGTAGGCTAGCCTTAATTAATGAGGACTTACCTGTGCCGCGCGCACCAGTGAGCAAAATATTATTGGCTGGCTTCTTCTGTACAAAGTTACGGGTATTGTCTTTAATGGCATCGCGCTGACGATCAATATGTTGTAGATCCTCGTAAGCAATATCGGAAACATGTTTTACAGGCTGCAAAAAACCAATGCTGCCAAAGATGCTATCGCGACGGCGCCAGCGAAATGCCGTTGATGATTTCCATTGCGCCTCATCCATGGGTTTTGGAAGAAACGTTTCAAGGTGACTCAACAGTCGATCTAGTTTCTCATTCATGGAATTAAGAGCGGTAATCGGCGTTGATCGAAACGTACTCATGCGATAAATCACATGTCCACATCGTCTGCTCGGCAGCGCCCCGACCTAAGTCGATCTTGACCGCAATCTCAGCAGCCTGCATTACGCGTTTTCCGTCTGCCTCTTGGTAGCTCGGATTACGCCCACCGTCTTTTGCGACCCAAACATCCCCCAGCCACAGCTGCACTCGGTTCACGTCTAGATCGGCAATCCCGGCATATCCAATCGCAGCCAGAATACGACCTAAATTCGGGTCACTTGCAAAAAAAGCGGTCTTTACTAAAGGGGAGTGAGCCACTGCTTCTGCCACTAAGCGGCACTCTGCATTGGTCTTGCCTCCAATGACCTCAATCGAAATGAATTTCGTAGCGCCTTCACCATCTCGCACAATCATTTGCGCCAGTCGGCGTGCAAATGCAATGAGCGCGGATCGCACAATCGGGTAGCTGGCATCTGCCGTGCTATTGATCTTTACTGAGGACACACCCGTCGCCATCACAATAAATGAGTCATTGGTGCTGGTATCGCCATCAATCGTGATCGCATTAAAGGAAAGGTCGGCTACTTCTTTGGTTAGGCTTTGCAATACTTCTGGCGCAAAGCCGGCATCCGTCGCAATGAAGCCGAGCATCGTAGCCATGTTTGGATGAATCATGCCAGCGCCCTTGCATATACCTGTGAGCGTGATGAGCCCGTCCGGGGTAATCACCACTTGCGAAAAGGCCTTGGGCTGAATATCCGTAGTCATGATCGCTTCTGCTGCATCAAACCAAGCATCATCGGTTAATTTAGCAATGGCGCATGGAAGTGCAGCGGTTAACTTTGCAATGGGCAAGGGCTCTAAGATGACGCCCGTTGAAAAAGGCAATACTTGTTCTGGCTGGATGTTCAAGGCTACCGCCAAAGCACAGCAGGTCTCCATGGCGTCGCGCATGCCTTGCTCACCAGTGCCCGCATTCGCATTACCGGTATTCACCACCAAAGCACGAATTCCGCTATTGTTTTGGGCAACCCAGTCTAAATGGGCTCGGCAGAGCTGCACAGGGGCTGCACAAAATCGGTTTTGCGTAAATACACCGGCCACCTGAGTACCAGGACTGAGCGTGATCACTAAAACATCTTTGCGATTGGCCTTTTTTATCCCCGCCTCAGCAATGCCTAATTGCACTCCAGCAACTGGGCTAAGCTCACCGCGAGCTGGCAAGGGTAAATTGACTGGCATGCTTAACTCAGAGCGCCACAGCAGGCTTTGTATTTTTTGCCGCTGCCGCAAGGACAGGGATCGTTGCGGCCAACTTTAGGCCCAGATCGAATAGGGGCAACTGCGATATCAGCAGGCTTTTCGCTCTCAGCAGAATCAGTAGCAATGTCGGCATGCTGATACTGCACATCCTTGATTTGACTCATGTCTTCATTAATGGATTCTGAGGCGGCATCGAGCTCATCAGCAGTCCGAATTTTGACTGCCATGATGCTCTTCACCACATCGTTCTTAATCACACTTAAAAGTTCGCCATACAACTCGAATGCCTCGCGGCGATATTCTTGTTTTGGATCTTTTTGTGCATAACCCCGCAAATGAATGCCTTGGCGCAAATGATCCAAGGCGGCCAAATGCTCACGCCAGTGGCTATCTAAACTGTAGAGCATGACTGAACGCTCATAGCCAGCAAAAGACTCGCGCCCTGATAACTCTACTTTGCCGTCATACGCTGCTTTCGCGGCAGCTAAGACATGTTCGACCACTTCCTCTGCCTCGATTGAGTCGGCCGACTGAACTAGGCCAGTTAAGTCAACACCGAGACCCCATTCATTCGCTAAGCTGTTTTCTAGTCCTGGTAAATCCCACTGTTCTTCCATGGATTCGGTGGGAACATACAAATCACAGAAGCTACGCAGCGCATCGTCGCGCAAGTTGGCAATGAGATCGCCAATGTCTTTGCTCTCGAGCACTTCATTGCGTAAGCGGTAGGTCTCTTTGCGCTGGTCGTTGGCAACGTCGTCGTATTGTAAAAGCTGCTTCCGAATATCAAAGTTGCGGGCCTCGACTTTACGCTGCGCAGACTCGATTGAGCGCGTTACCATCCCGGCCTCAATTGGCTCGCCCTCTGGCATCTTTAAGCGATCCATCACGGCACGCAAGCGATCGCCTGCAAAAATGCGTAAGAGCGGATCATCCAAAGACAAGTAAAAACGCGATGATCCTGGATCACCTTGACGACCGGATCGACCGCGCAATTGGTTGTCAATACGGCGACTCTCGTGGCGCTCGGTACCAATAATATGCAATCCACCCGCAGCTAATACTTGATCATGCAGACCCTGCCACTCATCGTGCAAGACTGCGATGCGCGCTTCTTTATCAGCAGTCGCTAAATTACCATCGGCCTCAATGAGTGAAGCTTGCTTCTCCACATTACCGCCGAGCACAATGTCAGTACCACGACCGGCCATATTGGTCGCAATCGTAAGCATTTTGGGGCGGCCTGCTTGGGCAATAATTTCAGCTTCTTTTGCATGCTGCTTTGCATTGAGCACCTGATGCGGCAATTTCTTCTGATCTAATAAGTGCGCAATCAGCTCGGAGTTTTCAATCGAAGTGGTGCCAACCAATACGGGCTGACCACGGCCGTAGCATTCTTCAATGTCTTTTACTACAGCAGCGTAACGCTCTGCCGATGTTTTATAGATTTGATCTTGGCGATCGGTCCGCTGACTCATGCGGTTAGGTGGTATAACGACGGTTTCTAAGTTATAGATCTCTTTGAACTCGTACGCTTCGGTATCCGCGGTACCGGTCATACCGGCTAATTTGCCGTACATCCGGAAATAATTCTGGAATGTGATGGTAGCCAAGGTGCGATTTTCACTCTGAATCGGCACCCCTTCTTTTGCTTCTACTGCCTGATGCAGTCCATCTGACCAACGACGGCCAGTCATTAAACGGCCTGTGAACTCATCCACAATGATCACTTCTTGGTTTTGAACCACGTATTGTTGATCGCGGTGCTGCAAGCAATGGGCTCGCAACGCTGCATAGACGTGGTGCATCAAGGTAATGTTCTGGGGTGCGTATAGCGAATCACCTGGATTTAAAACGCCGATTTGCGCCAAGATACTCTCGGCTTTTTCATGGCCAGTCTCGGTCAAATAAACCTGTTGGGTTTTTTCATCAACCCAGTAATCCCCTGGCTTTTCAACGCCGGTGCCATCTGATTTTTCTTCGCCAATTTGTCGCTCTAAGTGCGTAGGCAATTGGTTCATCCGCAGATACAGGTCGGTATGGTCCTCTGCCTGACCTGAAATAATCAATGGCGTGCGCGCCTCGTCAATCAGGATCGAGTCGACCTCATCAACGATGGCATAGGCCAGACCACGCTGAACCCGCTGCGCGACATCTTGCACCATGTTGTCACGCAAATAATCAAAGCCAAATTCGTTGTTGGTGCCGTAAGTAATATCGGCTGCGTAAGCCGCTTGCTTTGCCTCGTGGTCCATTTGGGATAAATTGATCCCAACCTGAAGGCCCAGAAAGTTATAGAGCTTGGCCATCCACTCAGCATCGCGCTGTGCCAGGTAATCATTGACCGTAACCACATGAACGCCCTTACCTGCAATCGCATTGAGGTAAACGGCTAAAGTTGCAGTCAAGGTTTTACCCTCGCCTGTACCCATTTCAGCGATCTTGCCTTGGTGCAGGGCTAAGGCGCCCATAATCTGCGCATCAAAATGGCGCATTTTCATGACGCGACGGCTGGACTCGCGGACTACCGCAAATGCTTCTGCAGTGATGTCATCCAAGGATTCACCAGCAGTTAGACGTGATTTAAATTCCGCTGTTTTTGCTTGAAGCGCAGCATCATCAAGTGATTGCAAGGTAGACTCATGTGCATTAACCTTGAGCACTGTTTTGCGGTATTGCTTTAAGAGTCGATCATTTCGACTGCCAAATAGAGTTTTTAGAATGCCGATTGCCATGGGATTTTGACCAAAATTAAGCCTTTGAGTTTATCACCCGAATCCCCTTTTCCCCATGAATCCAAAGCCAAAAACCCCTTATTCTGCCAAGCCAAAGATAGCCCGGGAGTGGCTAGACTGCTTGCGTGACCCAGAAGGAATCAATGGTATTTTGGCGCGCACGGAAGATTTGGCCAAACTTAAGGCCTGCCTGCAACATTGCCTAAAAACCCTTGAATTACCTCACTTTGGCTCTAAAGTAGAGCCGGTTTGGGTCTCTGGCAAGCCTACCGAGCTTTTGCTCATGGTCCCCAATGCCACCATCGCCGCTCGCTTACAGCAGTCTTTGCCTAGCTTAATCAATGAGTTAGGAAAGAATGGCCTGAATTGCACGGCCATTAAAGTTAGCTTAAAGCCCGCCCTACCTCAATCGGAGTGGGCTGTTCAGCCACGAGCCCCAGCCAGGGAAAAGCCCAAGGGGTTAAATCCCGTTGCCCGTTCAGCGTGGCTGGATTTGCTCAGTAAATTAGAGCCAGAATCGGAGCTCAGTAAGGCAGTCAAGCACCTTCTGCAATCAAAGACAGGTTCACCCTAAAAAAAGAGGGGCTGATTTTCGACTGTGTAAGCTGCTGGTGCTTTATTGAGCGGAAACGACTCAATTGCAAATGCACTGGGATCCTCAAACAATTTGCGTAACAAGGCATTATTCAAGGCATGACCTGATTTTTTTGCAACATACGATCCCACAATCGGATGCCCTGCTAAATACAAGTCACCAATGGCATCGAGGATTTTGTGGCGCACAAACTCATCCTCGTAGCGCAATTCTTCATTATTGAGAATGCGGTGCTCATCTAAAACAATCGCGTTATCTAAACTACCGCCGCGTGCAAGGCCGATTTCGCGCAAAGCCTCAACCTCGTGCGCGAAACCAAATGTACGCGCTCGGCCGATCTCACTGCGATATGCATGCTCTGCAAAATCGACCACAAAATGCTGGCCTGTTTTATCCACAGCAGGGTGCTTAAAGTCAATCGTGAAATCCAACTTGAAGCCGAAAAAAGGGTCTAGGCGGGCTAACTTATCGCCGTCCCGCACTTCAATGGATTTCTTAATAACCATGAACTGACGAGGAGCGTCTTGCTCCGCTATGCCAGCAGACTCAAGCAAGAAAAGAAAGGATGCGGCACTGCCATCCATAATTGGAATCTCTTCGCAATCTACCTCAATCAATACATTATCTAAGCCTAATCCGGCACAAGCAGACAGCAGGTGTTCAACTGTAGAAACACGTACTCCGTCTTTTTGCAAGACCGATGCGAGGCGCGTATCCCCAACCAATAGGGCATCTGCTGCAATTACGACTGGCTCAGGTAAATCAATGCGGACAAACTGGATTCCCGAATTCACGGGTGCAGGCTTAATCGATAAGCTTGCTTTACGCCCGGAGTGCAAGCCAATGCCAACCGTTTTTATCGGACTGGCAATGGTGCGTTGCTTAAGCATGATTGCGTTTGTAAATTCGGGGAATCGATGAAACGAGTATTGGAATTACAGTTGCTTTAATACCGAGGCAGCATCGCTTACCTCAAACTTACCTGGCTCCTCGAGGGACAGCGATTTCACTACGCCGTTCTCTACCACCATGGCGTAACGCTGGGAACGAATTCCGAGTCCACGCTTAGTTAAGTCAAATTCCATACCTAATTTGCTGGTGAACTCAGCACTGCCGTCACCCAGCATGCGTACTTTTTTACCCACATTGAGGTCGCGTCCCCAAGCGCCCATTACAAATGGGTCATTCACTGCGACGCACCAAATTTCATCAACGCCTTTTGCTTTGATGGCATCGAACTGGGCAACATAACCTGGCACGTGTTGTGCGGAACAGGTTGGCGTGAAAGCGCCAGGCAAAGCAAAAATCACAATCTTTTTACCAGCAACTAACTTATCTATTTCAAACGCATTCGGACCAATGGCGCAGCCTTCGGTTTCTTCATTCAGAAACTCATACAGGGTGGCGTTTGGTAGTTTTTGTCCAACTGCAATCATAAAATCTCCAATTCAATAGTTATCAATGGGTGAGCCAACGCAAGCGCAGGATTCGTCGTCCGGAGGGGCGCTGCGCTGGCATCTCTCATAGCACTATTGTATTGAGCAATTCATCAGTCGGCCTGTTTACGCAGAAAAGCCGGAATTTCATAGAAATCCGCCCCTTTATCCAACATGGTTTTGGCCTGTGGCGAGCTATCTGCACCTAAGGTTGGCGCACTGCTCGGCTCTGACCGAGGCCGAAATACCCGCGGTAAATCATATTTGCTGTAGTCGACCCCTGCTGGCTGGGACGAGGCCGCACCAAAGGTATTGCCACTACTCGAAGCCGCCCCTGCGCCAGAACCTACCGCCGAAATGCTTGAGTCCATACCCGCCATGCTCATTGCAGCTGATGGGCTAGATGGAGCAAAACTATTCAAATCAGCCATCGTAGGCATTGCATCATGCGTACCCGTTGCCTTGCGCCAAATCACTTCAGGCTGGCTTTTTTGCATGGCTTGGGGGTGATTTAGGCCAGTCGCCACCACCGTGACGCGCAGGGCATCGCCCAAACTATCGTCGTACACCGTACCAAAAATAACCGTGGCATCATCGGCGGCGTAACCGCGTATGGCAGCCATCACTTCACGCGTTTCGGACAGCTTGAGGGAGCGGCTAGCAGTAATGTTGACCAAAACGCCGCGTGCGCCCGATAGATCAACGCCTTCTAATAGGGGCGATGCTACAGCCGCTTCTGCGGCTAAACGAGCGCGGTCCATTCCAGAAACGGTAGCAGTACCCATCATGGCTTTACCCTGTTCGCCCATGACCGTCTTCACATCCTCAAAGTCGACGTTGATCAATCCTTGGACATTAATGATTTCAGCAATACCAGAAACCGCGTTATGCAAAACATCGTCAGCGCAGGCAAAGGCTTTATCAAACTCAGCATCTTCACCCATGACCTCAAACAGCTTCTCATTGAGCACAACGATGAGCGAATCGACATATGCCTCTAACTCATGCGCTCCGTCTTCTGCCACTTTTAAGCGCTTAACGCCCTCAAAATCAAATGGCTTGCTAATAACGCCGACGGTCAAAATCCCCATTTCTTTGGCAACTTGGGCAACGATAGGTGCCGCACCAGTCCCCGTTCCGCCCCCCATGCCAGCAGTAATGAACACCATGTGAGCGCCCTGCAATGAATCCGCAATGCGAGTACGAGCTTCCTCTGCCGATGCTGCGCCAATTTCTGGTTTTGCACCTGCGCCTAGGCCACTCGATCCCAATTGCAAATTAATCGATGCTGCAGAGCGTTTCAATGCACCTGCATCCGTATTCATGCAAATAAACTCGACTCCATCGACACCGCGACGAATCATATGCTGGACAGCATTGCCACCAGCCCCGCCGACTCCAACCACTTTAATAATGGTCTTACCGGCCGTATCTTGATCTAGCATTTCAAATTCCATAAACCCTCCTGAGTTACTTAGTTACATTAACGACGACGAAAAAAACTTAAAAATTACCCGCGAACCATTCCTTCATTCGCAAAAAAGTACCTTGGAAAGAGCCTGATTGCGATACGCGACGACCGCGCATCAGCTGCGCCTGACCTTCCATTAAGAGTCCAATGCCCGTTGAAAAGCGTGGACTTCGTAATACTTCGTGAAGATGGCCGCGGTATTCTGGCGTTCCAATCCGCGCAGGCTTCAAGAACACTTGCTCTGCTAAATCAACCATGCCAGGCATTAAGGAGGTACCCCCCGTTAGAACAATGCCCGACGAAACCATGCCCTCATACCCCGAGTCGCGCACTACGCCCAATACCAAGGTAAATAATTCTTCGACGCGTGGCTCAATCACAGCGGCAAGAGCCTGCTTCGAAATGGGTCGTGGCTCACGATCACCAACGCCAGGTACGTCGATCATGGCAGAGGAATCAGCCATATCTTGGCGGGCAATTCCATAATGAATTTTGAGGTCTTCTGCTTCCACAGTTGGTGTACGCAATGCCATTGCAATGTCATTGGTAATTTGATCGCCTGCAATCGGAATTACTGCGGTATGGCGGATTGATCCTTGGCTATAAATAGCAATATCAGTAGTACCACCGCCGATGTCCACCAAAACTACGCCCAGCTCTTTCTCATCTTCAGTCAACACGGCGAGACTAGAGGCGAGTGGCTGCAAGATCAAATCGTTTACCTCTAAGCCGCAACGCCGTACGCATTTCACAATATTTTGGGCTGCACTCACGGCACCAGTAACAATGTGGACCTTTACTTCTAAACGCAGTCCACTCATGCCAATTGGTTCACGAACATCTTCCTGCCCATCGATGATGAATTCCTGAATCAGAATGTGCAGAATTTGCTGATCCGTCGGAATATTAATGGCCTTTGCTGTCTCCAGCACGCGCTCTACATCGGTGGAGCCAACCTCTTTATCCCGAATGGCCACCATGCCACTCGAGTTAAAACTAAAAATATGATTGCCTGCAATGCCAGTAAATACCTGAACAATCCGACGATCCGCCATGACCTCGGCTTCCTCCAGCGCTTTCTGAATCGATTGCACTGTGGCCTCAATGTTGACCACAACGCCCTTCTTCAATCCCTTAGACGTAGTTTGTCCAACACCAACTACATTAAATTGCCCATCTGCTTCGAGCTCAGCAACCAAAGCAACTACTTTTGATGTGCCAATATCAAGACCGACCAAAAGGTCTCGGTTGTCCTTACTCATCAAATTTCCTCATTCTTAAATTCACCGTTGTGCTCCACTCTTTTTCGTGTCCGACTCTGGATTTTTATTACCGGCACTCGCAAGGTGTACTGCAAATCCATTGCTATAACGCAAATCAATGACATCAACACGACTCGTGAGTCGCTCTTGTGCTTTTGGCCAATACTCAATAAGACGAGCAACGCGCTCCTCGGTTAAGGCTTTGCCTTGAGCCTCTTCATCACGGCCAAATTCAATGCGGATACCGTTGGATAACTTAACGCTCCAGGAATACCGATCCGATAAGTTGACACTAAGCACATCGACATTCCAAGGTGCAAACCAGTGGCTCGCTTTTTGATAGAGCTGCATGACTTCTTTACTTGAGTCAGCCGGCCCAGATACTTCGATTAGTGTTGAGGGGTCATCTACCTGAGCAAGATTAGCGCTGAATACTTCGCCAAAGCCATTCATTAACTTATGCTCACTACGGCTACCCCATACGCCAAATGGTTTTTGCTCCTCAATGCTTACGGCCAGACCATTCGGCCATACTCGCCGAACACTAGCGTGGCGCACCCATGGCAGAGCTTCAAATGCTTCTTTGATGTTTTCAAGGCGTACTGTAAAAAAGTTACCTTGAACTTGCTCAAGCACTTGATTTTTTACTTGAGATAAATTGACGTGCTTGACGACTTGCCCTGGTAATGGCTCAACTTGCATTTGGCGTAAGGCAAAAACAGGTCGCTGGCTCAGCCACATTAGTCCCGCAACCGTTGCCATTAAAAAGAAGAGGCGCATTAACCAACGACTAACTTCAGCCATGCGTGCGGGATTATTAAGCAAGGGTGTAGACATGCCCAGGACAAAACTGAATGAGCGCTTCGCTAAATTACTCATTGTTTTGCATCCATCGTTTGACTCAGTAACCACAGCACCAAATCGGCATAGCTAACCCCTGCTGCTTTTGCTGCCATCGGCACTAAGGAGTGTGACGTCATGCCAGGGGATGTATTCATCTCCAAGAGATAGGGCTTACCATCGCGGCTATCCAGCATTACATCGGCACGACCCCAGGTACGGCAGCCCAATGCACGGTAAGCGTTCAGCGCTAGGGCCTGAACCTTTTGATTAATGGCCTCATCCAATCCAGTCGGGCAGCAGTATTGGGTATCGTTTGAAAAGTATTTATTGTGGAAGTCGTAATTGGCGTCAGGCGGAACAATCCGAATCACTGGCAGTGCTTCTGCATTTTTCCCCTCGCCCACCAAAGGGCAAGTCAGTTCATCGCCAATGATGCAGGTCTCTGCAATCACTTTCGAATCTAATGCGGCTGCTTTTGTGTAGGCGTCTGGTAATTCATCTACGGTTTTGACTTTGGTTAAGCCCAGCGACGAACCTTCATGCGCTGGCTTCACGATTAAAGGTAAACCCAAGTGCTTTGCCACTGCAGCCCAATCACTTTCGGGTCTTAGTTCTTCAAAGTCAGGCGTTGATAAGCCATTACTGAGCCAGATTTGTTTGGTCGCAATTTTATCGATGGATAGCGCAGAAGCAAGGACGCCACTGCCGGTATACGGAATTTCCAGTAAGTCGAGCAATCCCTGAATCGTGCCATCTTCGCCATATCGACCATGCAGCGCAATAAAGACGCGATCAAACCGTTCATTCGCGATCTCAGTAGGATTACGCGCACCCGGATCAAAGGCATGGGCATCAACCCCTTTTTCCAGTAAGGCACTTAAAACGCCATTGCCCGATAAGAGCGAAATTTCCCGTTCACCTGATTTCCCGCCAAGTAATACTCCGACCTTACCCAAGTCACTCGGCTTTAGCTTGGCAAGATCAGTCTTGACGCGTTCTCCCCAGGGTATCGTGCGATTAAGCATGTTGCGCTCCCGACAAGATGGCGGGCAAAGTGGATATGGATCCGGCACCCATCGTAATGACGACATCGCCATCACGCAGCATGGTCGTAATCGCCGCAGGCATATCCGCTACTTTGGCTACATACGTAGAGTCGGCATGCTGCAGCAATGCTGACTTGGCCTCAGCATCATTGTTGCAAGTTGCCTTAAAGAGACTCTCGCCATCAGCACCTTTGATACGGGGCTCCCCGGCGGGATAAACGTCCGTCAACACCAAGGCATCAAAGCCGCGCAACACATCCACAAAGTCACCAAAACAATCGCGTGTTCGCGTATAGCGATGCGGCTGAAATGCCAAAACCAATCGGCGACCCGGATAAGCCCCACGTGCTGCCGCTAAAGTGGCTGCCATTTCAACGGGGTGGTGTCCATAATCATCAATTAAGGTGAAGCTTCCGCCCATGGCTAATGCAATATCACCGTAGCGTTGGAAACGCCTACCAACGCCACTAAATTCGGATAGGGCTTTCACAATCGCTTCATCGCGTATTCCCAATTCAGTAGCTATACCAATCGCGGCAAGGGCATTGCGCACGTTATGTAACCCTGGAAGATTCAGCTCGATTTGCAAGGGTCCCGGCTTAGCGCCATGACGTCGAATCGTACGGCGCTCTACCGTAAAGCGCATCCGCGTTCCGTACGCCTGAATGTGGTGCGCGCGGATATCTGCATCATCGGCAGTACCGTATTTCAGAATGGGTTGCGATACGAAAGGAATCAGATCCCGCACGTTGGCATCGTCTGCACACACAATCGCAATGCCATAAAAGGGCATGCGCTGCGTAAATTGCACAAACGCCTGCTTAAGGCGCGCCATATCATGCTGATAGGTATCCATGTGATCAGCATCAATGTTGGTGATGACTTCCATGGCTGGAAATAACTGCAGGAATGAAGCATCTGACTCATCTGCTTCCACCACAATAAAATCCCCCTGCCCAAGGCGCGCATTGGCATTGGCTGAATTAAGTTTTCCACCAATAACAAATGTGGGATCCAGCCCACCTTCCGCCAGCACCGAAGCAACTAAACTGGTCGTGGTGGTTTTTCCATGCGTTCCTGCAATAGCAATGCCTTGTTTTAAGCGCATGAGCTCACCCAGCATCACAGCCCTCTGAATGATCGGAATGTTTGCAGCGCGCGCAGCCAGTACTTCGGGATTGTTGCCGGCTACCGCAGTTGAAATCACCACAGCCTCTGCAGTGCCAACATGGCTAGCCTTATGGCCAATCTGGATATCGGCACCTAGCCCACGCAAGCGTTTTGTTGTCGCGCTTTCGGCCAAATCAGAACCTGAAACTTGGTATCCCAAATTAAGCAATACTTCGGCAATGCCACTCATACCAGCACCACCAATGCCGACAAAATGAATCTGCTGAACAATGTGCTTCATTGGTTTACTCCTGCAGATTCAGCGCATATGGCTGCCACGCGCTCGGTTGCCTGCATCTTTGCAAGTGCGCGGGCACGCTCTGCCATTGCCATCAACTCCGGGCGGCGTACATTTTGCAACCAAGCAGACAGATCGCCTGGATTGAGGTCAGTCTGTGGCCATAACTTAGCCGCATTTGCTCTAGATAAAAACTCGGCATTGCCAGTTTGGTGATCGTCAATCGCAAATGGAAATGGCACGAAGCAGGCAGCGACGCCGCAGGCAGCAATCTCCGATACGGTCATTGCACCCGACCGACAAACGACGAGATCGGCCGCAGCATACGCTGCTGCCATGTCCCCAATAAATGCATGAATATCTGCAGTCACACCACAATCTGCATAGCGTTGCTTTAGTTCAGCGACGTGTTTCTCGCCCGCCTGATGTAGTACGCGAGGTCTTTCCTTAGCAGGAATCAGGGCAAGCGCCGCCGGAATTGTTTCATTCAGAGCGGCAGCGCCCAAACTACCGCCGACGACTAACAATGTCAGCGGGCCAGTTCGTGCTGAGTAACGATCACTAGGCGGCGCTATTGACTCAAACTCACCGCGAATCGGATTACCAACCCACTCTCCTTCAGGCAGAGTATTGGGAAATCCCTTCAGAGTTTTAGTGGCCAACTTAGATAAATAGCGATTTGCACTGCCAGCGACGGAGTTTGCTTCATGCAAAACCAGCGGGCGCTTCAGTAAGGCACTCATTAATCCACCAGGAAAGGTGATGTAGCCGCCCATACCCAGTACGACACTTGGCTTAAGCCTGCGGATAATCTGCCAGCTTTGCAAACAGGCTCTCGCCAGATTAAAGGGCAGCATCAGCTTAGTGAGTAAGCCTTTGCCACGTAAGCCGCCAAAATTAACTGCTTCAAACGGAAACCCTCGGCTCGGCACCAAACGGTACTCCATGCCAGTAGTATTTCCAAGCCAAGCCACCTGCCAGCCACGCGTGCGCAGAAGTTCGGCGACTGCCAATCCAGGGAAGATATGCCCCCCAGTGCCGCCAGCCATGACTAAGATAGAAGGCTTATTCATAACTTGCCTCCCCGCATTAAGACGCGGTTTTCATAATCAATCTTGAGCAGTACAGCTAGCGCAACGGCATTCATCAAAATCCCAGATCCGCCATAGCTAATTAAGGGCAGTGTTAAGCCTTTCGTCGGCAGTAGACCTAAATTCACTGCCATATTGATAAATGCCTGCCATCCAATCCAGATGCCAATGCCTTTTGCTACCAAGCCAGCAAAACTGCGGTCCAGTTGCAGTGAAGTTCGACCAATCAGAAAAGCACGACGCACAATCCAGTAGAACAAAAAGATAATGACAAGTACGCCCGCAAAACCAAGCTCCTCACCAATCACTGCCAAGATGAAATCGGTATGTGCTTCGGGCAAGTAATGTAATTTTTCAACACTACCGCCAAGGCCAGTACCAAACCACTCGCCCCGTCCAAATGCCATGAGCGAATGGGTTAGTTGATAGCCTTTATTGGCGGCATGATCCGCCGCCCAAGGATCTAGAAATGCAAAGATGCGTTCGCGGCGAAATGGTGAGAGGGCGATGATGATAGCGGCGCTCGAAATTCCAGCCACTACCAATCCACCAAACAATTTCACATTAATTCCGCCCAAGAACAAAATGCCAAAGGCAATTAAAGCAATCACTACAAAGGCGCCCATATCAGGCTGCCATAGCAGTAATGCGCCAATGATCATGACGGCGATGCCCATCGGCACCAATCCCTTCACAAATGAATGGAGATACTCTTGGCGCTGAACGGTATAGCTGGCAGCAAAAATGACTACAGCAAACTTCATGAGTTCCGATGGCTGGAAATTCATAAACCCAAACGAGATCCAGCGCTTCGCTCCGTTTACGCCTTTACCAATTCCAGGTATCAGAACTGCAATTAACAACAGGATCGTAATTCCGAACAGAATCGGCGCAAGCTTATCCCATGCCTTCACTGGAATACGAAACACACACAAGCCAACTACTGTCGCAATCGTGAGTGAAATCAAATGCCGTATCAAAAAGTGATTACTACTGTAGTTTTTATACTTTGGGCCATCTGCCAAGGTAATCGATGCGGAGTACACCATCACCAAACCAATTAACGCTAAAGAAACAACCGCCCATACCAGTAGCTGGTCATACTCCATCATGCGTGAACGGGTTTGCTCTACCCCTGTAACCGCATCACGTAATCCAGTTCGAAAGCCAGTGATGCCACCACGTGAGTAGTTCCAAAAGCGATTTAGGTTCATGCGCTTACTCCAGGCGAGCAATCTACCTCAAGGCTGGAGTCGGAAAACTGCATGCCCAGCTCTTCCACCTCAGATGCAAATACAGCAGCACGGTGTATGTAGTCCTTGAATTGATCAAAGCTGGCGCATGCCGGAGAAAGCAGAACCACATCTCCTGATGCCGCCCGTTCTGATGCCATCTTCACGGCGACTGCGATGGTTTCACAGCGCTCTATTGCAACACCAGTTGCTTGGAGCGCTTCCGCTATCCGCGGCGTATCTTTGCCAATCAGTAGAACGCCTTTTGCAAAACGCTGCACTGGATCAAATAGTGGCGAGAAGTCTTGGCCTTTGCCATCACCGCCCGCAATTAACCAAATCTTTTTCGCGCCAGCTGTATCACCAAGGCCATTCAGTGCAGCAACGGTAGCGCCGACATTGGTT
Source organism: Pseudomonadota bacterium (assembly GCA_041158405.1). GTDB lineage: Bacteria > Pseudomonadota > Gammaproteobacteria > Burkholderiales > Burkholderiaceae > Polynucleobacter. The sequence continues at coordinate 5,815 of JBEBBK010000004.1, read as the reverse complement.
CCTTTGCTGTCATCAACGTACTCCACATCCCGAATGATGGCGACACTTTGAACGCGGTGGGGTTCACCGTGGTACTCACGCAAACCATGCAGTAATTTGTTTAGTGGCAAGCCCACTGCGCGAGCCAATGCCAAGGCAGCAAGGGCATTTAGGGCGTTGTGTTTACCGCGGATACGCAACGCATCCGCTGGAATTAAACGCCTCAAGCGAATCGGCTCAGGCTCAACTACGACTGATTGACGTCGCCGCTTAGGCCTTTCTAATTCGGCATCCTCATCCACTTGAGCCCACACCAGCCAATCAATCCCTCCGGCCTGAGGATCACGCTCAATTCCAAATGATCCCGGTTCATCGGGTCGATTTGAGCCAAAGCGAATGATCTGCCGATCTTCCAATTGACTGCCAAGCAAGCGATTTAATTCAACTTCATCCCGGTTCACAATGCAAATACTGCTGGGTCCAAAAATAGCTGATTTAGCAGTAGCATAGGCCTGCATATCGCCATGCCAATCCAAATGATCCTGACTGAGATTGAGTACAGTTGCTGCGCTGGGATTGAGACTATAGGTAAAGTGCAATTGAAAACTCGATAGCTCGAGCACCCATAACTCTGGCAAATCACGCAAACCATCGGCATCGTCTAGGCAGGTCATTAGCTTATCCAATGCTGCGGGACTAATATTGCCAGCTACCGCGACCGTTTTGCCGGCGCGCTCACACAACTGGCCAACTAGTGCCGTTGTTGTTGTTTTGCCATTGGTGCCAGTAATAGCAACGATCTTTGGCGCATAGGTCCAAGCCTCGAAATCGGACGACTCAGTAATCGATTCGCTTTCCAGCGCTGCAATACCGCGCGCAAAGAACTCGATCTCACTCCACACTGGAATACCTTTTTCTTGCGCAGATGCCAAAATGGATTGCGCTGGCTCTGCAATCGGCGATAGTCCAGGCGATATACCAATCACATCAATATCCATTAGCGCATCGGGATTCCAGGGACCAAAATACATGTCCTTTAGCCCTGCAAACTCGAGCTCACTTAACTGCGCGCTCTGCTTTTCATTGAGTTCTTGACGCGCGCGCGTATCTACTAGGCGGGTGACAGCGCCATGACGTAGGCACCATTTCACCATCGCCACTCCGGATTCGCCTAGCCCCAGAATTAAAAAGCGTGTTGGCTCAACTGAGAGGGCTTCCGCTCTACTAAGTTCAGGGCATACAAAAGGATTTTTTACATTGCGCATCGTGTGCTGATTACCGTAATTTCAAACTTGATAAACCAACCAAAACCAACAAAATAGTGATGATCCAAAAACGAACAACAACTTGGGTTTCGCGCCAGCCACCCAGTTCAAAATGGTGGTGCAGCGGTGCCATCCGAAAAATGCGGCGTCCTTCGCCATAGCGTTTTTTGGTGTACTTGAACCAAATCACCTGCATCATCACGGAAACTGTCTCGGCGACAAAAATACCGCCCATCACAAATAAAACAATCTCTTGGCGCACAATGACTGCAATGGTTCCAAGTGCGCCGCCTAGGGCCAAGGCGCCAACATCGCCCATAAAGACCTGCGCAGGATGGGTGTTGTACCAAAGGAAGGCAAGGCCCGCTCCGCCCATAGCGCCGCAGAAAATCATCAGCTCACCGGCGCCAGGAATAAATGGAAACAGCAAATACTTGGCGTAGATTGCATTACCCATCACATAGGCAAACGCGCCCAGTGCGGCCCCCACCAAGATCACGGGCATGATGACCAGGCCGTCAAGGCCGTCCGTTAAATTGACTGCATTGCTGCTTCCAACGATTACCAAGTAACTCAGAATGATGAAGCCCATCACTCCCAGTGGATAACTAACCTCTTTAACAAAGGGAAGGTAGAGGTTTGATTTGGCCGGCAGGTCTAATGAAAAACCGCTCTGCACCCAGTCAATAAACAACTGCAGGACTTTTAGGTTGTTGACCTCAGATACAGAGAAAGCCAAATAAATCGCAGCAAACAATCCAATCACGGTTTGCCAGAAAAACTTTTCGTGCGATGCCATTCCTTTAGGGTCTTTGCGGGCAACTTTACGGTAATCGTCTACCCAACCAATCAAGCCAAAACCAAAAGTAACCAACATCACAATCCAGATGAATCGATTAGTAAGGTCGGCCCACAAAACACATGAGGTAAATATGCCAATCAGAATAAGCACGCCGCCCATGGTTGGGGTTCCTGATTTGACTAAATGCGTTTGTGGCCCATCGGTACGGACTGCCTGACCCATTTTTAACTCCGTCAGCCTCCGAATAACCCAAGGACCGCATATAAGCCCAATCAACAATGCAGTTAATGTCGCCATCACTGCACGGAAGGTGATGTAATTAAATACTCGGAAAAAACTGTAATCGTCTTGCAACCACTGCGCCAAGATTAAGAGCATGTTTTAACCTCCGCCAGCGTATCTTTTAACGCCACCACTACTCGTTCCATGCGCATAAAACGCGATCCTTTTACTAGCACTGCATAGGGCTGAGATACCGACGTGCCTTCGGAAAATAATTCAGTAACGGTTGCTGCGCATGCATTTAATGCATCGATGGTTTCAAAATGGATCGCTGCATTACTACTTCCTATGCGCCCATTGAACTCATTAAAACCTCGCACTGAAGACTGCGTTTGCTCTCCCAGCGCCCATAAGCGTTGAATACCGCGCTCTGCAGCATATGCACCGACCTCATAATGAAACTCGGGACCTTTTGATCCCACTTCACCCATATCGCCGAGCACCAAACAGGTCTTTTGGCTAGCCTGACTGAGGGCGTCAATTGCCGCACGAACTGAGTCGGGATTGGCGTTATAGCTGTCATCAATCAACAGGCAAGCGCCAAATTGGTTTGCCATCATTCGGCCACCGACTGCCTGAAACGATTCCAATCCCTGATGGATGGCGCGAAGATCGATCTTTGCGGCCAACGCTACCGCAGTAGCAGCAAGTGCGTTGCGCAGATTGTGCTCACCGAGCACTGAAAGTCGTACGTTGATAACGCCGGCGCTTGTTTTTATTTCAAGCGCACCATCTTCTAGGAGAATTCCGCTGACTGCTGCAGGGCCATTCAGCGCAAAATCAATGGAGCGCCGCCCGTTGGTTTTTTTGCGCCAATCGGCGCTGAACGGCGTATCTGCTGGAAAAACCGCAACGCCATCTGCTGGCAATGATGCGATAGCATCGGCATGCTCGTGCGCAACCGCATCAACGGTCTGCATGAATTCTTGATGCTCACGCTGGGCATTATTGATTAGCGCAATCGATGGCTTGGCAATGTTAGCAAGGTAGGCCGTCTCGCCAGGATGATTCATTCCGAGTTCAAGCACAGCCAATCGATGGTGCTGACGCAAACGCAACACTGTCAGCGGTAGCCCAATATCATTATTCAAGTTACCGGGCGTAATTAAGGTTGCTTCCTTACCCACGGCCGCACTAAAGATTGCCGCGATCATTTCTTTCACGGTAGTCTTACCGTTACTGCCCGTCACCACCACGAGCGGTAATGTAAATTGCTGTCGCCACGCTGCAGCAAAATCACCCAAACTAATTCGTGTGTCAGCAACGCATACTGCGGGCAGCTGATTTGGGCATGCCTGCTCATCGTCAATCAGTGCGGCACTTGCTCCGGCGGCACTCACCTCACCTAAGAACTGATGTGCGTCAAACTGCTCGCCTTTGAGTGCAATAAATAGGGATCCACTCTCAATTACCCTACTATCAGTGGAAATGGAATCAATTGGATGGCTTTGTGCCGCCACCTCAGAAATATTGACCAATTTACTGGATGGTAAAAATGCATGAATTTGGCCTAGGGTAGTCATCGCCATTAGACGGAGCCTCCACTAGCCAATAAAACATGTTCTTGATCTGAAAAATCTACTTTTCTGCCATTAATCTCTTGGCTTGTTTCGTGGCCTTTGCCTGCAATCAAAACAACATCATTGGCTTGAGCGTGGCGAACCCCGCTGAGTATCGCTGCAGCCCGATCTAGAATGACTTCCACTGATTTGCCATTACCCATTCCAGCTTGAATATCGGCGCTGATTTTTTCTGGATTTTCGGAGCGTGGGTTATCGCTGGTCAGAATGGTATGGTCAGCTAACTCTGCACTAATTCTGCCCATGAGAGGTCGCTTACTCGTATCGCGATCACCACCACAACCAAAAATACACCACAACTTTCCTGTGCGCTGGGTTGCGATGGGGTGTAATGTGCTCAATACCTTTTCTAATGCATCTGGGGTGTGGGCATAGTCAACAATAACCAGAGGACCAGTGCTGCGCGAATTGCCGAGCACCATCTCCATTCTGCCGCTCACTGGTTTTAAGAGTGCAATGCGCTTACCTGCCTCAAGCACGTCTATGCCACTAGCCAGCAGGCAAGCCCAGACTGCAAGGCAATTGCTCAGATTAAAATCCCCCACAACTGGAACACTGACCTCAGTCCTGCCATGGTCTTGCCATTCAAATACACCCTGATAGCCATAATCTTTGAACCGCATGCTACTGGAAAAAATAGCATCCAGTCGCTTGCCAAACTTTTCAAAACCGGCAAAGGCATTGCGGTCAACCGCATAACCCCAAACCTGGACGCCTGTTTTTGCCAATAACTGCATGGCTAACTCACGACCCAATGGATCTTCCAAGTTAATAACCGCATTCTGCAAACCTGGAAACTGAAATAAACGAAACTTGACTGCTGCATATTCCACCATACTGCCGTGGTAATCCAAGTGATCTTGGCTCAAATTGGAAAACACAGCTGTAGTGAATTGCACACCATTCACACGGCCCTGTTCTAGTGCGTGTGAAGATACCTCCATTGCAATTTGCTTTGCATTGGAATCTAAAAGGGCTTTGAGTTCAGTTTGTAAGCGCGCAGCATTTGGCGTGGTGTAGCCAGTTGCCTCTAAGTACCCAGGATAGCCAATGCCCAAGGTGCCAATCACAGCCGCCCGAGACTTAGGGCGATCTAAAGCGTGAGAGAGCCACTGCGTGATGCTCGTCTTGCCATTCGTTCCGGTCACTCCAAACACCATCATTTGACTGCTTGGATTGCCATACCATTCGGAGCAAATTGACCCAGCGTATGCCGATAAATTTTCTAGCGTAAAGCAGCGCGCATCACTCAAAGCCGAAATGCTTTCTAAATCTGCTGGATCATAAATAACAGCAGAAACGCCTGCATCCAAGGCATTGGTAATGTAGGGGCGGCTATCCTGTATGGCAGTGCCATGCCCTACTCGATAAGCCAGGAAGATATCGCCCACCTTGATTTGCCGTGTATCGCTGACGATACGTGCAGTGGGCAAAGCCAATCGCCGGAGGTGATCCATGGCTTGTTCTGGCTTAATCAAGGTAACCATCATTGCGTTAACACGACGCGTTGAATAGGCGCTGCCGAACCCTGCTTAATTACATCATCTCGCTGCACCATATTTTTAACTGCGCTATCCGGTGCAACATTCATGGCGCGCAGCGTTTCAGAGACAATCGTTGAAAAAATAGGCGCCGCAACTTGGCCACCATAGTATCCATTTACAGTTGGCTCATCGACCATCACCGCCACCACAATGCGTGGGGCACTCATCGGCGCAATGCCTGTGAAGTATGCTAAGTATTTATTGCTTGCATACCCCTTACCCGCAACCTTATGGGCCGTACCTGTTTTACCGCCAACACGATAACCTTCGGCATGGGCTTTAAGCGCAGTGCCGCCAGGCTCGGTTACCGATTCCAACATGCTACGCATCTCGATTGCCGTTTTTGCTGAGATAACACGTGTA
>JBEBBK010000003.1:0-25407 GCA_041158405.1 Pseudomonadota bacterium | reverse complement strand
ATATGATCATTAACCCCAGTTTTTGCCGTTTTTTTGCAACATAACGTGGTTTGAGTCAAGGTTTCTGCCTTGTGTTTAGAATGGTTCATATGAGTCGCGCAATCAAAATCCCAGGTAATACCAACCCACTTATTCCGGGTATTGGCGACACCGCTTTACTCGAAAAGCAGGCAGAGAAGCTCAAGGCCCCTGCCATGTTCAAAGTCATGCTACTGAACGATGACTACACCCCAATGGAGTTTGTGGTGATGGTGATTCAGGAGTACTTTAATAAGGATCATGAGACGGCTACCCGGATCATGCTTCAGGTTCATTTGGCTGGCAAAGGCGTTTGCGGAATCTTTACCCGTGACGTGGCTGCTACCAAAGTGCACCAGGTTGTTGAACTATCCCGTGAAGCGGGTCACCCACTGCAGTGCACTATGGAGGAAGCATGATTGCCCAAGAATTAGAAGTGAGCTTGCACATGGCGTTTGTTGATGCACGGGCTGCGCGGCACGAGTTCATCACCGTCGAGCACCTCCTCGCCGCACTCTTAGATAATGCGACTGCAGTTGAGGTCCTCAAGGCGTGCTCAGTCAATATTGCTGAGCTACGTGCTCAGCTTAAAAACTTTATTAATGACAACACCCCGGTTGTGCCAGGCACCGAAGAAGTGGATACGCAGCCGACGCTGGGATTTCAGCGGGTGATTCAGCGCTCGATCATGCACGTGCAATCGACTTCCAACGGCAAGAAGGAAGTGACCGGCGCCAATGTCCTCGTTGCCATTTTTGGTGAAAAAGATTCGCACGCGGTGTATTTCTTACAACAGCAAGGCGTAACTCGCTTGGATGTAGTCAACTTTATTAGTCACGGCATTCGCAAGGATCAAGTCGAGCCAGCAAAAGCAGCCGATTCCAGTCAAGAGACTGAAGAGTCGGCGGCCAGTGGTAAAGAAAGTCCACTTGACCAGTTCACCCAAAACCTCAATGTCATGGCGCGCCAAGGCAAGATCGACCCCCTGATTGGGCGCGATAGTGAAGTCGAGCGCGTGGTGCAAGTACTCTGCCGTCGTCGTAAAAATAATCCGCTGTTAGTGGGTGAGGCCGGCGTGGGTAAAACCGCGATTGCAGAAGGCCTGGCATGGCGCATTACTAAAGGCGAGGTGCCCGATATTTTGGCCAATGCCACGGTTTACTCGCTCGACATGGGCGCACTGCTTGCTGGCACTAAATACCGCGGTGATTTTGAGCAGCGCTTGAAGGGTGTTCTCAAGGCCCTTAAAGATAATTCCAATGGCATTTTGTTTATAGACGAGATCCATACCTTGATCGGCGCGGGCGCCGCTTCAGGCGGGACCTTGGATGCCAGCAATTTACTGAAGCCGGCTTTATCAAACGGTCAGCTCAAGTGCATTGGCGCAACCACCTTTACCGAATACCGCAGCATTTTTGAAAAGGATGCAGCCCTAGCACGTCGTTTCCAAAAGGTCGATGTGGTCGAGCCTACAGTGGACCAGACAGTGCAAATTTTGCGTGGCCTTAAATCACGCTTTGAAGAGCACCATAGCGTGAAATACGCTTCTGCTGCCTTAGTTGCCGCTGCTGAATTGTCCTCACGCTACATCAATGATCGCCATTTGCCGGATAAAGCAATTGATGTGATTGACGAAGCAGGCGCTGCCCAGCGCATCTTGCCAAAATCAAAGCAGAAGAAAACCATTGGTCGTCCCGAGATTGAGGAGATTGTGGCCAAGATTGCGCGCATACCGCCGCAATCGGTTACCGTTGACGATCGCAGTAAATTACAAACCTTAGATCGCGATATTAAGAGCGTTGTCTTTGGCCAAGATCCAGCGATCGAAGCATTGGCCAGCGCCATTAAGATGACCCGCGCCGGTCTTGGCAAGATTGATCGCCCCATTGGCTCCTTCTTGTTCTCGGGCCCAACCGGTGTCGGTAAGACGGAGGTTGCAAAGCAACTGGCTTACATCTTAGGCATCGAGTTACTGCGCTTTGATATGTCGGAGTATATGGAGCGCCATGCGGTGAGTCGATTGATTGGCGCGCCTCCAGGATATGTTGGCTTTGATCAAGGCGGTTTGTTAACCGAGGCGGTCAATAAAAAGCCCCACTGCGTTTTGTTGCTCGACGAGGTTGAAAAAGCCCACCCGGATATTTTTAACATCCTCTTGCAAGTGATGGACCATGGCACGCTGACAGACAACAATGGCCGCAAGACCGATTTCCGCAACGTCATTATCATCATGACCACCAACGCAGGTGCTGAAGCCATGCAGAAGTCTGTGATTGGCTTTACCAATGCACGCGAGTCTGGCGATGAGATGGCCGACATTAAGAAGTTCTTCACACCAGAGTTCCGTAACCGCCTAGATGCAATCGTTTCCTTCAAGGCCTTGGACGAGTCCATCATCATGCGGGTAGTCGATAAGTTCTTAATGCAGCTCGAAGAGCAGTTGCACGAGAAGAAAGTCGATGCTACCTTCAGCCCTGAGTTAAGGGCGCATTTAGCGAAACACGGTTTTGATCCACTGATGGGCGCAAGGCCAATGCAGCGCATTATTCAGGATACCGTCCGCAAAGCCCTTGCCGATGAATTGCTCTTTGGGCGCTTGGCACAAGGCGGTACGGTTGCGGTTGGGATTGATGCGGAAGGTAAGGTAGTGCTGGATATTCATCAGGCTATCCCACCAAGCAAGGCCAGCAAGACTGATGTGGCACCTGCTGAGGAAATCTAACTTCCAAGTAAGTTAGCTTTCAATCAAAAACACCAGCCCTAGGGCTGGTGTTTTTTTATCTAAAAAGAGCATGTAGCTATTGAGCTGGAGTTGAGCGAAAGGATTGAGTCAGTTTAAGCGCGACCCGTACTGCCAAACCCGCCGGTCCCACGACTGCTTTCAGTAAACTCATCGACGATCTTTAACTCCACTTGCTGTACGGGCACGATCACGAGCTGGGCTAGGCGTTCCATCGGCTCAAGGGTGAAGGGCAGACTGCTACGATTCCAGGTGCTCATCATGAGCTGTCCCTGGTAATCGGAATCAATCAAGCCAACGAGGTTTCCTAAAACAATTCCGTGTTTATGGCCGAGGCCTGAGCGGGGTAGGATCAGGGCGGCGTATCGTGGATCTTCCACATAGATTGATAAGCCAGTGGGTACCAATACCGTTTGACCTGGAGCAATCTCGATTGCGGTATCGATGCAAGCGCGCAGGTCTAATCCAGCGCTGCCTGGGGTGCCGTAGCTGGGCATCTGGCTACGCATGCGTTCATCGAGAATTTTGACTTGCAGTGTTTGCATGGTTATTTAAAGTTGGGTTGCAACAAATTGAATCAGTTGACGCGCTAACTGAAGTTTTGGGGCCTTCGCTAACTTTTTGGTGCCCCGATCATGAATCAGGAGCAATTGGTTTAGATCGCTACCAAAGGTATCGGGACCAATATTGCCAACAATCAGCGGTATGCCTTTGCGCTTGCGCTTTTCATCGGCATGTTCTTCAAGTTTGGTCGACTCGGCAGCAAAACCAACGCAGTAGGGGTGAGGCTTGCCTTTCCCTTTGTTTGCGGATTGCGCTAGCGTCAGCAAGATATCAGGATTGGGTGTGAACTCGATGTTCGGTATCAATTTGCCACTACCTTGGCGTTTGATCTTTTCTTTAGCGGGGTTGGCGATGGCCCAATCGGCTACTGCGGCGACACCAAAAAACAGATCGCAGTTCGGTGATGCCATTACTGCCTCGTACATGTCTTTGGCCGAGACCACATCGGTCCGCTGGATCTTGCCCGTGGCAAGAAGGGGGGTATTTAAGTCACAGGGGCCAGCTATCAGGTGAACTTCGGCACCGGCCTCAAGGGCCGCTCTGGCAATCGCAAAACCCATCTTGCCGGAGCTGCGATTAGTAATGCCACGTACTGGATCAATCGCTTCAAAAGTAGGTCCCGCGGTAATTAGCACCCGCTTACCTGCCAGTACTTTTTTCTGAAAGAAAGCAATTAACTGTTCGGTGATTTCAGCTGGCTCGAGCATTCTGCCCATACCCACTTCGCCACAAGCTTGAGCGCCGCTGGCAGGACCGAGTAATTCAACCTGATCACTGCGCAAGCGCTCGGCACTGCGAACGGTTGCGGGATGTTGCCACATTTGCAAGTTCATCGCGGGCGCTAGCAGCAAAGGGCAATCGCGCGCTAGGCATAAGGTAGTGAGGAGATCATCAGCGAGACCAAGGGATAGCTTGGCCATTAAATCAGCGCTAGCGGGTGCAATCAAAATGGCATCAGCTGCGCGCGATAATTCAATGTGCGCCATGTTGTTGCTGATACGTGCATCCCATTGATTGGTGTAGACCGGATTGCCAGTAAGGGCCTGCATCGTGACTGGCGTAATGAACTGAGCCGCAGCGTCGGTCATGACAACCTGAACACTAGCCCCTTCCTGCATCAAGAGGCGCGCGAGTTCGGCGGACTTGTAGGCTGCAATTCCACCAGAGATACCAAGAACAATTTTTTTATTGAGAAGTGACTGCATAGTCGAAGATTAAACGGGTTTGAGGTGAATGGCTAGATTAAGCGGGGGTTGATGCTCTTTTTGGGCGAATTTCACCCCAGATTATTAGGGCTGCACCGAACACAATGGCGCTATCGGCAAGATTGAAGGCGGGCCAATGCCATTGGCCATAGTACAGATCAATAAAGTCGACTACAGCGCCATAGACAAGGCGATCAATCACATTGCCGACTGCGCCGCCCAAAATAAAGCTAATGGCCAAGGAAGGCAGTGTGTCGTTTTGGTGCCGCCGCAAATACCAAGTCATAAAAATAGCTGCTGCTGTTCCCAAGATGGTGAAGAACCAACGTTGCCATCCGCCGCTATTTGCCAAGAAAGAAAACGCAGCACCTGGGTTGTATATCAAGAACCAGTTTAAAAAATCGGTGACTGGTACAGGTACGGCAAATTGCAGTGTGGTTTGCGCCCACAACTTAGTTGACTGATCCAAAATGAGGACGAGGCATGCCAAACTGAGCCAGCCATAAAAACGGCGTTGATTGTGGGGGTCGGCCATAGCGCTCACAGCGATCTGATTTGATTAGGCAAACGCGCGTTGCTCACCAGCGCCAAACAAATTGCTAACGCAGCGACCGCAGAGTTCGGGGTGCGAAGGATCGGCGCCCACGTCTGCGGTATGGTGCCAACAGCGACCGCATTTTTTATACTGACTTGCACGTACTAAAACCTCTAGTCCCTCAGTGCTGAGCTCAATATTGGCGCTGGACGTGATGGTGACAAAGCGCAGATCGTCTTCCAGTGAATGTAGGATGGCAAAGTCAACGTCATCGAGTTTGATGGTGAGATCTGCTTGCAAGGAAGAGCCAACATGACCTGCTTCGCGCTCAATTTCAATGGCCTTGGTTACCTCAGAGCGAATCTCCCGAATGCGATTCCATTTGGTAAGCAGCTCTGCGCCATTGGTGATATCCGGGAATGCGCCAAACTCTTCCATGAAGATGGATTGCTTGCCATGATTATCAGATCCATGGGGAAAGGATGCCCAGGCCTCTTCTGCGGTAAATGACAGGAAAGGAGCGAGCCATTTCAGCAGATTACGGGTAATGTGGAATAGGGCATTTTGCGCTGCGCGCCGTTCTTTCGAATTGGGTGCGCTGGTATAGAGGCGATCCTTGAGAATATCCAAATAAAAGCCACCCAGATCTTCAGAGCAGAAGGTCAGCATGCGCGCAACTGCGGGTTGAAATTCATAGGCCTCATAGTGCGCCTGAATCTCCCCTTGCAATTGCGCGGCTAGAGCAACCGTGTAGCGATCGATCTCAAGCCACTCTACGCTCGGCATGCTGTGCTGCGCTGGATCAAAGTCGGCTAAGTTCGCCAGCAAGAAGCGCAAGGTATTGCGCATGCGTCGATAGCTTTCAACCACCCGTTTCAGAATCTCATCGGAAATGGTCATCTCGCCCGAGTAGTCGGTAGAGGCAGCCCAAAGGCGAATGATTTCGGCGCCTAACTTATCGGCCACCTGTTGCGGTGCGATAACGTTGCCGACCGACTTACTCATTTTTCGACCTTGACCATCGACTGTGAAGCCGTGGGTTAGCAATGCCTTGTAAGGCGGCTTGCCATCGAGCATGGCGCCGGTGAGTAGCGAAGAGTGAAACCAGCCGCGGTGTTGATCTGAGCCCTCTAAATACAAATCAGCCAAACGGCCATCGGCACTCTCGGCTTCAGGACGATAGAGCTCATCACGGTGAGAGCCGCGAATCACATGCCAGTGAGTTGTCCCCGAATCAAACCAAACATCCAAGGTGTCGCGATTCTTTTCATATCGGGATGCATCGTCCCCCAGCAGTTCAGCCACTTCGATTTTTTGCCAAGCCTCAATACCATCTTTTTCAACGCGCTTGGCAACTTCTTCCAAGAGTTCGGCTGTGCGGGGATGCGGCTCACCCGTTTCTTTGTGAACAAAAAAGGCCATTGGTACGCCCCATTGGCGTTGACGCGATAGCGTCCAGTCTGGGCGGTTCGCAATCATGCTGTGCAGACGTTGCTTGCCCCAGGCAGGATAGAACTGAGTATTGTTGATGCCCTCGAGTGCTGCTTCACGCAAGCTGGCTTTGCCGTCGGTTGGTTTTTTATCCATGCTGGCGAACCACTGTGAGGTAGCGCGATAAATAATGGGTGTTTTATGGCGCCAGCAATGCATGTAGGAGTGGCTATAGGATTTGTCTTTTAAAAGACTACCTGCGTTGCGCAGCGCCTCAACAATTTTCGGATTGGCTTTCCAGACAAATTCATTGGCAAAAAGAGGCAGCCATGATGCATAGACACCATTGCCCATCACTGGATTCAGAATATCTTTATCGACTAAGCCATTCGCTTTGCAGGATTTAAAGTCTTCCTCGCCATAGGCTGGTGAGCAATGTACGAGGCCAGTACCGGTATCGAGCGTGACGTACTCTGCTGGATAGATGGGTGAGAGGCGACGGTAGCCCTCATCGAGTGATGCGAGTGGATGCCAAAAGGAGATGCCAGCCAATTGCTGGCCTGTGCAGGTCGCGATGACCTTGCCTTCAAGACCATACTCTTGCAGGCAAATTTCGACACGATCTTTGGCCAGAATAAGCAAAGCTTGATCGGTCTCTACCAAGGCATATTCCAGTTCCGGGTGAACATTGAGCGCCTGGTTGGCGGGAAGTGTCCATGGTGTAGTGGTCCAGATCACAACCATGCCTTTTTTCTCTGGCAAGTGAGCGATGCCAAATGCTTTGGCTAAATTGCTTCGCTGCGCATCATCAAAGGCAAATCCGACATCGACCGCGGGATCGGTTTTATCTTGGTACTCGACTTCGGCTTCCGCGAGCGCAGAACCACAATCAAAACACCAGTTAACGGGTTTCAGGCCACGAAAGACATAGCCCTTTTTCCAAATGGAGCCCAGCGCACGAATTTCATCCGCCTCGTTGCGGTAATTCATGGTGAGGTAGGGGTTGTTCCAGTCGCCCAGAACTCCTAAGCGCTCAAAGTCGATTTTCTGTTTTGCAATTTGCTCGCTAGCGTATTCGCGTGCTTTAGCCTGAACTTCGGCAGTCGGTAAATTTTTACCAAACTTTTTTTCAATTTGGATTTCAATTGGCATGCCATGGCAGTCCCAGCCAGGAACGTAGGCAGCATCAAAGCCCATCAGCCAGCGGGATTTAACAATCATGTCTTTGAGAATCTTATTGACCGCATGACCAATGTGAATATCGCCATTGGCATACGGAGGACCATCGTGCAAGATGAATTTGGGTTGCCCTGCATGCGCCGCCCGAATGGCTTCATAGAGTTTATTTTTTTGCCACTGCGCTACCCATTGCGGCTCGCGCTTAGGTAAATCGCCACGCATCGGAAAAGTAGTTTCCAGAAGGTTAACGGGATAAGAATTGGATTTATCAGACATAGACTTTTTTCTGGAAATAATCACGCGCACATTGCGCATCGTTTTGAATAGCAGACTGCAGCGTTTCGAGGTCAGGGTATTTTGCCTCGTCCCGCAATTTTTCTAAGAGTTCAACGCGAATAATGCGGCCATACACTTGGGCGTTGAAATCAAATAAATGAACCTCAAGCAAAACGCGCCCGGCATCTTCTACCGTTGGTCTAACCCCGAGGCTGGCAACCCCCGGTAAGGGTGTATCTCCAAGACCATGAACGAGGACGGTAAAAATACCAGTCATCGCAGGCTTACGCTCGTGCAGGTGGTTGGCAACAGCAATATTGAGGGTTGGAAAGCCGAGGGTTCTGCCGAGTTGACGACCGTAAATTACATGCCCAGAGATCATGTAAGGCCTGCCTAGCAGGAGAACTGCCTTGGGCATATCACCTTCGGCTAATGCATTACGCAGTGCTGAACTGGAGATGCGCTCTTGATTCTCTAATACGGTATTGATGTTGGAAACTTCAAAACCAAACGCGTCGCCGGCGCGCTTGAGGCTAGCAAAGTCGCCTGCGCGTTTTGCGCCGTAACAGAAGTCATCGCCAATCAAAATCCATTTGGTGCTCAGGCGCCGCAGCAGAATTTCAGCAACAAATTGCTCGGGGGTTAATTTGGCATAGGCGGCATTAAAACGTTCGATCACCACACGGTCAATACCGATGTCGGCAAAGGCAGTTAATTTGTCACGCAAATTTAAGATGCGTGGCGGCGCTTCGGCGGGAGTAAAAAATTCTTTGGGGTGTGGTTCAAACGTCATCACGCAGGAAGCAAGGCCTCGTTTACGAGCGCCATCAGTGAGTGCCTGAAGCAGGGCGTGATGACCCCGATGCACGCCATCGAAATTGCCGATGGTAAGGGCACAAGGGGGTGCGGCACGAAGGTGGGCAGAGCCTCGGAATACGTTCACTAGTCGCTTTCAGGGTAGCCTTGAATTATATTGTGGGCATGCACTCCATCGTTACCTTAATCTCCGGCCGCGGATCGAATTTTGAAGCCATCGTCAAAACAGCCAAAAAAGAGAATTGGGCAGTTCAATTTAGTGGGGTAATAGCAAATCGCCCTGAGGCCAAGGGCCTTGATTTTGCTCGCTCTGAGGGCATTCCTGGGCTGGCCCTGGATCACAAAGCCTACCCAGATCGGGCTGCATTTGATCGTGCGTTAATGGAGCAAATAGACCTTCTCAAGCCGGATTTAGTGGTTTTAGCTGGCTTTATGCGCATCTTGACGCCCGAGTTTATTCGGCATTACGCCGGAAAGTTGATCAATATTCACCCATCCCTGCTGCCCAGTTTCCCGGGTTTGCATACCCATGAGCGGGCTTTGGAGGCAGGAGTTACGACGCATGGCGCCAGCGTGCACTTTGTCAGCGAAGGCGTGGATGAGGGCCCTATCATCTGCCAAGCCACTGTTCCTGTGCTTCCGGGTGATTCGGCAGCGCAATTGGCCGCACGGGTTTTACAAATGGAGCATCAAATCTACCCGCGGGCCGTAAAATGGTTCCTTGACGATCGATTGCGAATAGAAGGAAATCAAGTGAAGGTGCAGCCCCCCGAGTCGCAATGGTTTGTATATGAATAAGGCAAGACCCGAGCGCGGCGTAAAGCAGTCTCGCAATCGAGCCTCCGATCGTTCACCCGCATCTGGCGCCCGTACCCAAAGTCGCCCACAACGACGAGGCCCTGAAGCTGCGCCCGTTAGCGGACAGAAGAATTTCTCCCATGCCAAGGCGTTGCCGCAGCATGCCGCCCATTTGGAGCGCCTACTTCCTGAGCTCTTGAGTTTTGAGCAGCCATCTGACCGTGTGGTCAGTCGCTACTTTCGTGCAGAGCCTCAACTCGGTAACCGCGATCGGGCCTTAATTGCCGAGAGTGCATTTGCTATCCTGCGCCGTAAAAATGAGATGTCGCAATTTGCTTCAAGTGGAAGCGGAACCCAAGCGAGACGCCTTGCCCTTCTTGGCATGATGTCCGCATTATCTGAGGGCGGCCTCGGCTCTGCCAATCGCCCAGAGAGCGCACTGGCTGACTTAGCCCACGTTATTCAGCCTAGTGAATATGACTGGCTTAAACGTTACTCTGAGCTCGATCGCGATACCTTAGCTCCGATGGTGCGTAACAACTTGCCTGAGTGGCTGTGGAATGCATTTGAGGCAGCGCCGGGTGAAGCCCAGCGCCAAGAACTTGCAATTTCTTTGATGCGCCCAGCGCTTCTGGATTTGCGTGTGAATACCATTAAGGCCAATCGCGATACGCTACTCGAAGAAATGAATGCCTTAGGTGGTCGCTATCAAGCGGTGCCAACGCCATTTTCGCCCGATGGCATTCGGATTATGGGTAAGCCTGCATTGCAGAATTCCAGCTGGTTTAAGGAAGGCCTTTTTGAAGTGCAGGACGAAGGCAGTCAATTGCTTTGTCATTTATTGGGTCCCAAGCGCGGCGAGATGGTGGTTGATTTTTGTGCGGGCGCTGGTGGTAAGACCTTAGCCTTGGGCGCCTTAATGCGCTCTACTGGACGCCTTTATGCCTTTGATACTTCCGAGCGTAGGTTGGCTAATTTAAAGCCACGCCAAGCTCGTAGCGGTCTCTCGAATGTGCATCCCGTATGGATTGATAGCGAGAATGATTCGAAGGTCAAGCGCTTGGCCGGAAAAATTGATCGTGTATTAGTGGATGCCCCGTGCAGCGGTATTGGCACCTTGCGCCGTAACCCCGATCTGAAGTGGCGTCAAACGCCTGCTGCGGTTGCCGAGCTTAATGCAAAGCAGGCCAGCATTTTGGCTTCAGCCAGCCGCCTACTAAAACCTGGTGGCCGATTGGTCTATGCCACGTGCAGCCTATTGCCCCAAGAAAATCAGGCAATTGCCCTACAGTTCTTAGAAAAACACCCTGAGTTTGAGTTAATACCTGCTGCTGAGGTGCTTAAAGACCACTTTTTGGATGGCGCACAACCCATTGGCACCAGTCCTGAGAACCCATGGTGGCAGCTATGGCCCCATTTACATGGAACCGATGGTTTCTTCGGGGCAATATTTAGGCGAAAAGCTTAAAATAGGAGGTTACTGATTCCGCTTAGGGGATGACTTGAATTCTAGCTTTGACATTACTGCCTTGCACGATGGTTTGATTCAGTGGTTAGCCCATGGCTACCTCGATTGGGCTTGGTGGCAAATTGTGCTGTTTACCTTGGTGGTCACCCACATTACGATCGCAAGCGTTACTATTTTCTTGCACCGCTGCCAAGCGCATCGTGCACTTGATCTCCACCCAATTCCCTCCCACTTCTTCCGTTTTTGGTTGTGGCTTACCACCGGTATGGTGACCAAAGAATGGGCTGCCGTTCACCGTAAGCACCACGCTAAATGCGAAACGATTGATGATCCCCATAGCCCTCAGGTATTGGGAATCAATACTGTTTTATGTCGCGGCGCTGAGTTGTATAAGTCAGAAACAAAAAACCCAGAGACCCTTCAGAAGTTTGGGCACGGTACGCCCGATGATTGGCTCGAGCGCAACATTTACTCGAAATTCTCATGGCAAGGGGTTGCGCTCATGATGATCGTCGACCTATTCTTGTTTGGTGCGATTGGAGCAACGGTATGGGCAGTACAAATGCTGTGGATACCAATCACTGCTGCTGGCGTAATTAATGGTATTGGCCACTTCTGGGGCTATCGCAACTTCAACAATGAAAACGCTTCACGCAATATCGTGCCGTGGGGCATTTTGATTGGCGGCGAAGAGTTACACAACAACCACCACACCTATGCCACTAGCGCAAAGCTATCGAACAAGTGGTACGAGTTTGATATTGGCTGGCTCTACATTCAGATGATGGGTGCAGTGGGTTTAGCCAAGGTAAAAAAGGTACCACCCAAGCCAGTATTGTCTGAAGTGCGTCCCGCAGATCAAGAGACCCTAGAGGCAATCATTGCGAATCGCTATGAAGTGATGGCGCGCTACAGCAAGTCCTTAAAGAAGTTTTTCGTGAGCGAAGTGCAGCATATGCAAGAACTGGCTAGCCATTTAAATGATGCGCGTACCTGGCTCTGCAAAGATGAGGCGCAACTAACGACCGCCGAAAAGCACAAGCTGGAAGAGTTAATTCAGCAAAATGCGCAACTGCGTAAGATGATTGAGATGCGCCGCGATTTGCAGGCTCTGTGGAGCCGTTCTAATGCCACGGGCGAGCAACTCTTAAGTCAGCTTCGCACCTGGTGTCAGCAGGCCGAGGAGAGCGGTGTCTCGAGCTTACGTGACTTCTCGATTCGGTTGCGTCGCTACAGCTAAGTTAGATTGCGTACCAATGGTTGGTGCTTCATAAACGAATGAGGTAATAAAAAACCCGCACTCAGCGGGTTTTTTATTGAGATGAAGTTGAATTTACTTCAGCTTGGTCTCTTTATACGAAACGTGCTTGCGAACGGTAGGATCAAATTTCATGATCTCTAACTTCTCAGGCTTGGTACGCTTGTTTTTTGTAGTTGTGTAGAAGTGACCAGTACCTGCTGATGACTCTAACTTAATTTTTTCTCTGCCGCCCTTAGCCATTTCATTATTCCTTTAGATTTGGCCGCGTGCGCGCAAGTCGACTAAAACGGCATCGATACCGTTCTTGTCAATTACACGCAAACCTGCGTTGGTTAAGCGAAGGCTAATCCAGCGATTTTCTGATTCAACCCAGAAACGGCGATTTTGCAGATTAGGCAAAAAGCGGCGCTTCGTTTTATTGTTTGCATGGGAAACATTATTGCCAACCATCGGCTTTTTCCCAGTGACTTGGCAAACTTTTGCCATGACACGACTCCTTAATTGCGAAAAAAGGAGATTGTAGCAGGCGAATGCCTAAATGAGCTAGTCCTTTTGTGGATTGCCAAATGCGACTGAATTACCTTTTATATTTTAACATTTAAGTTAGTGCTTACTATTAATTTAAATCAACATTCATAAGGCCTGCCTCGACAAAAGAAAAGAAACTACTGTGACTAACGATGCAGTGGTCTAGGAGGCCAATTGCGACCCATTGCAGGGCTTGCTGGAGGGAGCGGGTTAATTCAATATCCTTTTTGCTGGGATAGGGGTCTCCGCTGGGGTGATTATGGGCCACGATCAGGGCGCTGGAATTGCGTATCAGCGCCTCTTTGACGATTTCGCGGGGGTAGATGGCCGTCTGCGCCACAGAACCCCTGAAAAGCTCCTGACACTCAATCAAGCGGTTTTTAGAGTCCAGGTGTAGGCATAGAAAGACCTCATGGGGTAGCTGCCCGATTTTGGCCTGAATCAGCTCGCGCATTTGTGCTGGCGAGCCCAAAACAGAGTCGTGCATTAGCTCATGCTCCAAGCTGCGTTTGACTAGCTCATAGGCGGCCTGAATTTGTGCCCACTTGGATATTCCCATGCCATAGCAACGGGTAATTTCTTCGGCGCTTGAGTTAAGTAACCTGGGAAGGTTGCCAAAAGTACCCAAAAGGTCCTGAGCAAGGGTCACAGCCGTTTTCCCCTTGACGCCGACCCGTAGGAAGATCGCCAGCAATTCAGCGTCTGAGAGCGTCTCAGGGCCGCTGAGACGGAGTTTTTCTCGCGGTTGTTGGCTTTTGGGCCATTCGGAAATCGGAGAATGTACTCCACCCGTTGTCCTAGCTACAATATTCTGATGATGACTGCGACTGTTCAATCCGATTCCTACTTGACCCTCAACTACCGTTTGGTTTTGCCCGGCGGGGAGGACTACATCAACACCTTTGAGGACAACCCGGCGACGGTGATGTTTGGTACGGGTCAATTTGCCCCCTGTTTTGAAAAGGCGATGCTCGGCATGACAACCGGAGAGCGCAGGACAGTCGTGATTCCTCCCGAGGAGGGCTTTGGATTGCACAAGCCAGAATTAGTACAGTGGGTCACGATGGATACCTTGAAAGAAAATACCGATGAAACCCCCAGCTTTTCTCCTGGCGATGTGATTGAATTCAACGCGCCAAGTGGCGCGCAATATGCCGGTGTCTTGCAATCGATGACAGATGAGGGGGCGTGGTTTGATTTCAACCATCCGCTTGCAGGCAAGCCCATTACCTTTGAAGCAGAAATCGTAGCCATTCTATAGACCACTATGAGCCAAACTGATCAACCCGAAATTTTGCTTGCCCAACCCAGGGGTTTTTGCGCTGGCGTTGATCGCGCAATCAATATTGTGAATGAGGCCTTGACCCGCTTTGGTAAGCCCATTTATGTGCGCCATGAGATTGTGCATAACAAATATGTGGTGGATGAGTTGCGCACCAAGGGCGCGGTATTTGTAGAAGAATTGGCGGAAGTACCCCGCGGTGGGATAGTGGTTTTTAGTGCCCACGGGGTTTCGCAAGAAGTGAGGCGCGATGCCGAAGCCCGCGGCTTGCAGGTATACGACGCCACTTGCCCACTGGTTACCAAAGTGCACTTGGAAGTAGTCAAGATGTGCAAAGAGGGCTTTACTGTCTTGATGATTGGTCATGCCGGCCATCCCGAGGTTGAAGGCACGATGGGCCAAGTTGGCCAAGGCATTGTCTTGATCGAGGATTTGGAAGACGTAGCCAAACTCAATTTCCCGGCCGATGAAAAGGTAGCCTTTGTTACCCAAACCACCTTATCTGTCGATGAAACAAAAGAGATTGTCGACGCCCTAACCAAAAAATTCCCCCATATTTCAAAGCCACGCAAGCAAGACATTTGCTATGCAACGCAAAATCGACAAGACGCCGTGAAATTCATGGCGCCACAAGTCGATCTCGTTATTGTGGTGGGAAGTAAAGCAAGCTCGAACTCCAATCGCTTGCGGGAATTGTCTGAAAAGTTGGGTGTTCCTTCCTACATGGTGGATGCACCGGAGCAGCTGGAAGAAAAATGGTTTGAAGGAAAAAAACGCATTGGCTTAACCGCGGGTGCATCTGCGCCAGAAAGCTTAGCGCAATCGATTGTTGCTCGGATTCAAGAATTTGGACCGCGGCAAATTCGGTCCCTGCCGGGCATCGTGGAAGACGTTACTTTTTCGCTACCCAAAAATCTAACGAACTAAAAACCTTATTACGCTTGCTTCAGTAATGAGCGCAGCATTTGGCACATCAGGTGGATTTCATCATCGGTCACTGCCAGTGATGGCATAAAGCGCAGTAAATTAGGTCTTGGGGAATTAATCAGCAATCCTTCAGGGCCTTGATCACGCGCCATCTCAACGAGTTTAGGGCCAATATCGCGACCCAGCATTAGGGCCCGCAATAGACCTTTGCCCCGCTCGCCTTCCAGCTTAAATTCGGTTGCAAGAGTTTGCAATTCACTGCTTAGTAATTCGCCCTTACGAACAACCTCATCTAAAAAGCCAGGGGCGAGGAGTTGCTCGATAACGCTGATGCCAACCGCTGTCATGAGTGCATTGCCGTTGTAGGTGCCGCCTTGATCGCCTGGAACAAAGCAGGCGACTTCCTCGGTCGCTAGCAAAGCGGCCAAAGGAACGCCACCACCAATGCCTTTACCTAAGGTCATGATGTCGGGCTTGATGTTGTAGTGCTGGTAAGCAAATATTTTGCCGGTACGCCCACAGCCTGCTTGTACTTCGTCAACAATGAGCAGCACCTTGTGCTCATGTGTCAATGCGCGCAAGCCTTCCATAAACGCAGTCGTGGTGGGTATCACGCCACCTTCGCCTTGCACTGGCTCGACCATGATTGCTACGGTTTTATCACCAATTAATTTTTTTACTGACTCGAGGTCATTCAATTCCGCTTTTAAAAAGCCAGGAACCTGCGGTGCAAACATAGTGTCCCAACCTGGCTTACCAGAGGCACTCATGGTGGCCAAGGTTCTGCCATGAAAGGAGTGCTCAAAGGTAATGATCTCGTGCGCCCCAGACTTATGCAGTTGCCCCCATTTGCGGGCCAACTTAATTGCACCCTCATTGGCCTCGGCGCCGCTATTGGCGAAAAAGACGCGGTCAAAGCAGCTTTGTTCCGTGAGTAGATTCGATAAGCGAATCATCGGCTCGTTATAAAAAGCAGGGCTTGGATTAATTAATTTGCGCGCTTGGGCATTCATCGCGGCGATCATGCCGGGATTGCTATGACCTAAACAATTAACAGCCCAACCTTGCAAAAAGTCGAGGTAGCGTTTGCCGTTGTGATCAACCAACCAAGAACCCAGACCTTCGGTCATCACAAGCTCAGGGCGCTGCGTGATGAACATCACGGAGTGACTGTCAACCGAAGCTGGGCTCAGTGGGGTAGAGGGGATCTCGTGCGGCTTATTCATGGCTCAATCATACAAAAAGGCAGGGATTGCTGCTGGGGTTTTTCAGATCAGACCTGAGTTGCAAGCAAATCAGCGGCGTTCGTAAAGGAATCCGCAAAGAAGCTATCGCTGGGCAATTGGCATGTCGCGACAAAATCAGCACGTGCCGCATTGACCACGACGGGCGCGCCGCAGGCATAGACTTCAACGCTGCGCATGTCGGGGAAATCAGCCATGGCCGCCTGGTGAACAAAGCCGTCGCGGCCAGTCCACTGGTCTTCTGGTAGCGCATGGGAAATCACGGGAATGTACTTAAAGTGGGGCATGCTGTTGGCCCAGCTGCGACAAAGTTCATCTAAATACAGGTCGCTGGGTCGGCGCCCACCCCAAAACAGGGCCATCGGACGCTCTATTTTTTTGGCTTGCATGTGTTCGATGATCGATTTGATTGGAGCGAAACCCGTGCCCGCTGCGACAAAAATAATGGGGCTGCTGCTATCCTCGCGCAAAAAGAAGCTACCCATGGGGCCCTCAAAGCGCAAGATGTCTTTTAGTTTAAGTGCCGGTTTATCGGGCACACCAAACACAAAATCCGTAAACAAACCACCAGGGGTATGGCGAATATGTAACTCGAGTGGGCCTTCAGCCTCTGGTGCAGAGGCAATCGAGTAGGCACGCCGTTGCCCGTCTTTGAGTAGAAATTCAAGGTATTGACCTGCCAAAAACTGAAAGCGCTCGGCGGCGGGTAATTGCAGCTTCAGAATGGCAACATCAGTACTAGGGCGTTCCATTTCATTAACGCGGCAGGGGACTTTCCGAATCGACAGGTCGCCTGCGCCCTGTACCTCACGTACTGCAATCACCAGATCGCTTTGCGCGTGGGCGCAGCAAAACAAAGCATTGCCTGCAGTTTTTTCAGCGGCAGTAAGGGCGCCTTCATTATGGTTGCCGTGACTAACAGAGCCCTCGGTCACCTGACCTTTGCAGGAACCGCAGGCGCCATTTTTACAACCATAGGGCAGGGTAATGCCTTGCCGCAGTGCGGCTTGCAAAATGGTTTCGTCTTGGTTGGCATCAAACTGTTTGCCGCTGGATTTCAGAGTAACTTGGTAAGGCAATCTCATTCCTTTAAATAAATCGGTACGATAGTAGGTATGCCATCGTTACACCACACCCGAGCAGCACCATTTCAGCGCCCCCGCGTTTTAATCGTGGGGTGCGGCGATATCGGTATGCGAGTACTGCAACAGCTCACGCGGTTTCAGGCTTACCGCGTATTTGCATTGACATCGCAAAGCACCCGCTTTCCAGAAATCAGGGCAATGGGCGCTATTCCGATGCTGGGCAACTTAGACCAAGTAGACACGCTTTGGCGCCTGCGTGGGTTAGCCCATACGGTGGTGCATTTAGCACCGCCACAGCAAACCGGTGCAACGGACCTGCGTACCCAAAATCTACTACGGATTTTATCGCAAGGCGGAGTAACTGTCAGGCGGCTGGTATATGTGAGTACGACTGGGGTGTATGGTGACTGTGGTGGAGGCGATGCGATTGAAACGACCACGGCAAACCCACAAAGTGAGCGGGCTAAACGGCGCTGGAATGCAGAGTGGCAATTGCGCCAATGGGCACTACTGCACCACGTGCGCCTCAGTATTTTGAGGGTGCCAGGAATTTATGATGCGAATCGCTTACCAATTGATCGCCTACAAGCAGGTACGCCAGCCTTATTGCCTGAGGTGGATGCTTATTCCAATCACATCCAGGCCAATGATTTAGCGCGGATTGTTTGCGCCGCCGTTTATCACGGTAAGCCGCAGCGTCTAGTGAATGCCTGCGATGGCGCGCAAACCAAAATGGGCGACTACTTTGATCAAGTTGCCGATGCATTCGGCTTGGAGCGCCCTCCGCGTTTGCCAGCAGAAGAGGTTCAGCAGTTGGTGAGCCCGATGCTGTGGTCTTTTATGCGCGAATCTCGGCGCGTGGGCAATGACCGCCTGAAAGAATTAAAAGTACAACTACGCTATCCCAGCACCCAGGATTTTCTGAGCGAACTTACTTCCAAGAATCCTTCAGGCCAACCGCGCGATTAAAGATCGGTTTGCCGGGTTTAGAGTCAACTGCATCCACTACAAAGTAGCCGTGGCGCTCAAACTGAAAGCGGGCTTCTCCTAATGCATCTACCATCGACGGTTCTAAGTAGGCAGTGATTACTTCTTTGGAGTGAGGATTGAGGTGGTCTACGAAATTCTTCTCACCACTGTCGGGATGGGGGTCGGTGAAGAGGTGCTCATACAAGCGCACTTCCGCTACCAATGCATGCTGCGCACTGACCCAATGAATATTCCCTTTGACTTTGTAATTATCCGAGCCGGGCGTACCGCTCTTGCTATCCGGAAAATAACGCGCATGTACTTGAATCACTTCACCCTTGGCGTCCAGTTCAAAGCCAGTGCATTCAATCACAAAGCCATACCGTAAACGCACCCGACTACCAGGCTGATCACCGATCGGTGGATAAAGCCGAAAAAAGCCTTTGACCGGCTCGATCATGAAATCGTCTGCTTCGATCCAGAGTTCCCGCGTAAACGGAAATTCACGGCGTCCCCAGTCGGGGTGATGCGGATGGCGTGGTGCCGAGCAGATTTCGCTAGCGCTCGGATCCATATTTTCAATCACCAATTTGAGGGGCTTTAAGACGGCAATTGCACGCGGTGCTTTTGCATCCAAGTCATCCCGTAGCGCGCCTTCGAGCGTGCTCATATCAATCCAGCTATCGGCCTTGGCTACGCCAATGCGCTCACAAAATAAACGAATGCTTTCGGGGGTGTAGCCCCGGCGACGAATGCCTACAATCGTTGGCATGCGTGGATCATCCCAGCCATCGACTTTCTTTTCTTCGACTAATTGCAAGAGCTTGCGCTTGCTAGTCAGGGTGTGCGTTAGATTGAGGCGGGCGAACTCATGCTGGTGAGGCAAGGGCTCCGTGAAGACGCCGAGTTCTTTGAGTGCATTCAGAATCCAGTCATAGAGGGGACGGTTGTTTTCAAACTCAAGTGTGCAGATCGAGTGCGATACATTTTCCAGTGCATCGGAGATACAGTGCGTGAAATCGTATAGTGGATAAATACACCAGGTGTTGCCAGTCCGATGATGCTCCACATGCCGAATTCGGTAAATCACCGGATCACGCATCACGATATTGGGGTGGGCCATATCGATCTTGAGGCGCAATACATGCGTGCCATCAGCAAACTTACCATCCCGCATATCGCGGAAGAGTTGCAGGTTTTCTGCGGGACTTCGATCGCGAAATGGACTTGCCGTGCCTACTTGATTGAAGTTGCCGCGATTGGCATGAATTGCCTCCGCACTTTGGCTATCAACGTAGGCCTTGCCATTCTCGATTAAGAGTTCGGCGAACGCATATAGTTGATCAAAGTAATCACTGGCGTGATACAAGTGCACCTCGCCCTGGGCTTTCCAATCAAAACCAAGCCATTGCACTGCATCCAAAATGCTATCTGCATATTCAACTTCTTCTTTGGTCGGATTGGTGTCATCCAGGCGCATATTGCAACGCGCTCCGCCAGGCAGAAGGCTGTAGTCGGCGGCTAAACCGAAATTGAGGCAGATGCTCTTGGCATGACCGATATGCAAGTAGCCATTGGGCTCGGGTGGAAAGCGCGTAATGATGGCGGGAACAGTTGCTCCAGCCCGATTGGTTCTTCCTTGATAGCGACCGCTCGCCAAATCGGAGTCGATGATTTGGCGCAGAAAGTTGGATGGCTCTGCGGGCGGAGTCATCGCTTTAGGGGATTTGCTATCAAGAGCCATGCCCCTATTGTAGAGAAGAAAATACCCTTCTCTAGAAAGACAAAACCCGCAGGGTGAGTGCGGGTCATGATCGGATTACAGGGCGGGGATTTCTTACTCTTCGACAAATACCTCTTCGCGGCTCTTCTTTACAGCAGGAAGGGCCACAATCACTACCAGCAATGCAGCAGCAATTAGCAGTCCAAGCGAGAGTGGACGCGTTACAAAGGTGGTGAAATCACCGCGCGAGAGGAGTAGGGCACGGCGGAAATTTTCTTCCATCATCGGCCCAAGAACGAATCCCAAGAGGAGCGGCGCTGGCTCGCAACCCAGCTTAAAGAAAAGGTATCCAATAATGCCGAATGATGCTGTTATGTAAACGTCCATAATCGAGTTATTCACGGTGTACACACCTATACAACAGAACACCAAAATAGCCGGATACAAAAAACGATATGGAATCTGCAGTAATTTCACCCAAATGCCAATCAGCGGCAAATTCAACAAGATCAACATCACGTTGCCGATCCACATCGATGCTATCAAACCCCAGAAGAGAGTTGGATTGCTGGTCATTACTTGAGGACCTGGCTGAATGTTATGAATGGTCATTGCGCCTACCATCAATGCCATCACGGCATTGGGCGGAATGCCTAGGGTCAAAAGGGGAATAAATGAGGTTTGTGCCGCCGCGTTATTGGCGGATTCTGGACCAGCGACACCTTCAATTGCGCCCTTGCCGAATTCGTCGCTATACTTCGACGCTTTCTTTTCAACCGAGTACGCACCAAAGGCCGCCAAAGCAGCGCCGCCACCAGGCAAAATACCCAAAATGGAGCCAATCGTAGTGCCGCGCAGAATCGCTGGAGTCATGCGCTTAATGTCAGTCCACGTTGGAACCAAGGTGGTTACTTTGTTTAAGAAGGACTCAGTGGCCCCCTTCTTTTCCAAATTCATCATGATCTCGGCAAAACCAAAGACACCCATGGCAACGGAAACGAAACCAATACCATCGCTTAATTGAGGAACGTCAAAGGTGTAGCGCGCCACACCGGAATTAACGTCGGTACCAATCAGCCCCATTAAGAGGCCCAAAATGATCATGCCGATCGCCTTCAGTAGTGAGCCCGATGCCAATACAACCGCACCGATTAATCCCAACACCATCAAGGAAAAGTATTCTGCCGGACCGAATTTGAAAGCTACCTCTGCTAATGGGGCAGCAAATCCGGCCAAAATCAGCGTGGCTACGCAGCCTGCAAAAAATGAGCCCATACCAGCGGTAAAGAGCGCCACGCCACCACGACCGCGTCGCGCCATTTGGTAGCCATCAATTGCGGTAACGACCGAAGCAGTTTCGCCAGGGATATTAAGCAGAATCGCAGTGGTTGAGCCACCATACTGTGAGCCGTAGTAAATACCGGCTAGCATAATCAGGGCGGCAATCGGAGGCAATGCATACGTTGCAGGCAGTAGCATCGCAATCGTTGCTACTGGTCCCAGGCCTGGCAATACGCCAATCAAGGTGCCTAACGTGCAACCAATAAAGCAATACAACAGGTTTTGCAGCGTAAACGCAGTTTCAAAACCAAGTGACAGGTTAGCTAATAATTCCATTTAATTTGTCTCGTCAACTTAGTTCATGAAGAATGGAAAAAGTGGGAAAGAAAGCCCCAGTCCTTTTACAAACGCCAAATAGGTAAATCCAACCAGGAAAAGCGCATTCAGCGCGGTGCCCTTCCAGCCAAAATCATGACTGACTGAG
Organism: Pseudomonadota bacterium; assembly: GCA_041158405.1. Classification (GTDB taxonomy): domain Bacteria; phylum Pseudomonadota; class Gammaproteobacteria; order Burkholderiales; family Burkholderiaceae; genus Polynucleobacter. The sequence continues at coordinate 3,593 of JBEBBK010000003.1, read as the reverse complement.
GCGGAGACGAATACCAGTGCAAAAATCGCAACAATGAAACCCATGGTGGGTAATAAAATGCCATAGAGCACAACCGATCCCGTGATCCACAGCATGATTTTGAAATCCCACTTGGGCATTTTTTCTTCGATGGATTTTTTGGATAGCGAGCCGTACAAAATAATGAGCCCGAGCACAGCCATCAAGACGCCTAACCAGAATGGAAAGTAGCCTGGCCCCATCTTGGCAGCAGTACCCATACGGTATTGGAGTGCAATAACAGCAAAAAAGATACCAACAGCAATAAACATGATGCCGGCACCAAAGTCCCTTTGGTTACGAATCTTCAAAACAGCGCTCCTTTTAGCTATTGAATAGCTAATTTAATTTTTTTGATGTTGAGCGATTGTAAGGCACAGAACCTCACGCATATAAAGGGTTTACCCTAAGATTAGGTCAATGCCATAATTGAGGGTATGAAAGTAACTGAAATTCGCCAAGCCTATCTCGATTTTTTTGCCGCAAAAGGGCATCAAATTGTGCCCTCTAGCCCGGTTGTTCCGGGGGATGACCCTACATTGTTATTTACCAATGCTGGCATGAATCAGTTTAAGGATGTCTTTCTGGGTTTTGATAAGCGCCCATACCAGCGCGCAACCTCCGCCCAAAAGTGCATTCGTGCTGGCGGTAAACACAATGACCTCGATAACGTGGGCTACACCGCCAGGCACCATACTTTTTTTGAGATGCTGGGCAATTTTTCATTTGGCGATTACTTCAAAAAAGATGCCATTGCATTTGCATGGGAATTGCTCACCGAGGTATTGAAGTTGCCAAAAGAAAAGTTGCTCGTTACGGTGTATGCCGAAGATGATGAAGCATACGACATTTGGAACAAAGTGATTGGCGTTCCGGCTGATCGAATTATTCGAATTGGCGACAACAAAGGCGCTCGTTACGCTTCCGATAATTTTTGGATGATGGGTGATACCGGACCTTGCGGACCATGCACTGAGATTTTTTATGATCACGGCCCCGAAATAGCGGGCGGCCCTCCTGGCAGTCCCGATGAAGATGGCGATCGCTACATCGAGATTTGGAATAACGTGTTTATGCAGTACAACCGCGATGAAGCGGGCGTGATGCATCCGCTACCTAAGCCCAGTGTGGATACCGGTATGGGTCTGGAGCGTATTGCTGCAGTGCTGCAGCACGTGCATTCCAATTATGAGATTGATTTATTTGTGCATTTGTTGCAGGCTGCCAAAACAGCGGTAGACAATGCTGGTGGCGGTAATTGCGATGCAACAAGCCCGTCCTTAAAGGTCATTGCAGACCACATTCGTGCCTGTAGCTTTGTGATTGTGGACGGTGTGATTCCAGGTAATGCAGGCCGTGGTTATGTGCTGCGCCGTATTGCGCGCCGAGCGATCCGCCATGGCTATAAATTAGGCGCACGCAAACCATTTTTCTATCAGTTGGTTCCAGCCTTGGTGGCACAGATGGGCGATGCTTACCCCGAGTTGCGCCTTGCCCAAGAAAAAGTGGCTGCGGTAATCCAACAAGAAGAAGAGCGCTTTTTCCAAACGATTGCCAACGGCATGGAAATTCTGGAAGGTGCTTTGGCTGCCGGTGGCAAAACGCTGGATGGCGAAACCGCATTTCGCTTGCATGACACCTTTGGCTTCCCACTCGACTTAACGGCAGATGTGTGCCGCGAACGGGATGTCACTGTGGATGCGGCTGGTTTTGAAGCGGCGATGCAGCAGCAGCGTGACCAGGCGCGCGCCGCGGGTAAATTTAAAGTAGCGCAAGGATTGGAATACAAGGGCGCGCCGACGCACTTTCATGGCTACGATGGACTCCGCCACGAGAAAGCCTCTGTTTTAGCGTTGTATGTTGATGGCGCTGCCGTCCAATCGATTCAGGCGGGCGATGCTGCGGTCGTTGTTTTGGACAACACGCCCTTCTATGCGGAGTCGGGTGGCCAAGTCGGCGATCAAGGCGAGTTACGCAATGATGCAGCCCGCTTTGAGGTTGCCGATACATTTAAAATTCAGGCGGATGTCTTTGGTCACCAAGGTGAATTGCTCGAGGGCAAGTTAAGCGTTGGCGATTGCCTCAATGCAGCGGTGGATACGCAGCAGCGTTTTGACACCATGCGCAACCACAGTGCGACCCACATCATGCACAAAGCCTTGCGCGAAGTGCTGGGCGATCATGTGCAGCAAAAAGGTTCATTGGTGGATGCCAATAAAACCCGATTTGACTTTACCCATAACGCTCCTGTGACTCATGAACAGATTCGCCGCATTGAGGCGATTGTCAATAATGAGATTTTGCATAACGAGGCCACTTCTGCTCAGGTGATGGCCTTAGAAGATGCGCAAAAAACGGGTGCCATGATGCTCTTCGGTGAAAAGTACGGCGATTCGGTGCGTGTTTTAGAAATTGGCACATCAAAAGAATTGTGTGGCGGCACTCATGTGTCGCGCACGGGTGACATTGGTAGCCTGAAAATTGTGTCGGAGAGCGGTGTCGCTGCCGGCATAAGACGGGTTGAGGCAGTAACCGGTCGCCATGCACTCTATTTTTTACAAGCCCTGGAAGATCGGATCAACGCCACCGCAGCCGTTCTGAAAACCAATCCCCATGAGTTAACCCAGCGCGTAACGCAGTTGCAAGACAGTTTGCGCCAAGCAGAGCGCGAGCTGGAAAAACTCAATTCCAAATTGGCTGCGAGCCAAGGTGATGAGTTGGCAGCGCAAGCAATCGATGTGGGTGGCTTGATGGTCTTGGCCGCTCGGATTGATGGTGCTGATGCGCAGGTGCTGCGCGAGACCATGGATGCCCTCAAAAGCAAACTAAAAACGGCAGCGATTGTGCTCGCCTCAGTACAGGGCGATAAAGTCAGTTTGATTGCTGGCGTAACTGCAGATGCAATTGCTCGTGTGAAAGCGGGTGATTTAGTGAACTTTGTCGCCCAGCAAGTGGGCGGCAAAGGCGGCGGCAAGCCAGAGATGGCAATGGCTGGTGGCACCAACCCATCTGCTTTGCCTGCTGCATTGGCAGGCGTTAAAGACTGGATTATTCAAGCAAGCAAGGCGTAAAAAGAGGAGCAGTACATGAGTGAAGTCATCATCCCCGAAGTTAATCGTGAAATCGATGCGATTGGCATGAATTGCCCCTTACCCATTTTGCGCACTAAAAAAGCCTTAGCGGAGATGGAGTCTGGCCAGATTTTGATGGTGAAGGCAACTGATGCTGGTGCTGTTCATGATTTCCCAGTCTTTGCGAAGCAGACCGGAAATGAACTCATTGCCACCGCAAGCGAAGGCGATACTCTGATTTTTTATCTCAAGCGCCGATAAGCGCTTACGTTAACGACCTACTTTTAAGGTAGGTAGCAAAATCAGAGCCTAGCTCCGAGTGGCGCAAGGCAAATTCAACCGAAGCTTTCATATAGCCGAGCTTGCTACCGCAGTCATAACGCACACCATCATATTCATAAGCAAATACCGGCTCTTCCTTGAGGAGTGTGGCAATTGCATCAGTCAACTGAATTTCGCCGCCAGCACCGGGCTTGAGGTTACGAATATGCGCAAAGATGGAGG
>JBEBBK010000002.1:0-28066 GCA_041158405.1 Pseudomonadota bacterium | reverse complement strand
ACTCAGCATTGCTTCATCAAATGCCGAATGAAAGGCGAGCAATGGGCAGTCGCCGAGCCAAGACCGGAACTCTTCCAAGACCTCAATCGGCGGCCTTCCATCGGCTTGTGCCTGGGCACCAATGCGATGAATCAATATATTGTCTTTGCTACTGGGTAGATCTTGTTTGAGCACAGCCTCATAGCTGTCGCCAATCACAATCGCGATCCGCTCAAAATCCGGGCTCACATCCAGCGCCACGGCAGCAATTGCTAAAAGCCGATCAGAGTAGGGGTTGAGGCCGCTGGTTTCCACATCGAGCACGATCCAGCGTCGTGCTTCAGGCTGCTTCCCTTTAAAGAGGGAACGCAAACCATCAAAGAATGGCGCATCTTTTAGATTAGCGAACATAGTCCAGCTGCAAATGCTGTTGCAAGGAACGCACTTTGAGTAGCGATTCTTTTAAGATGCTGCGATCCACCGAGTTCAGCTGATCGATGTCAATCACATTGGGATTGCCGTTGATGCTTACTTCACCAATTTGCACGGCTAGGCGCTGAGTTTGCAAAAACTCAAACGCGGTAATCCACGCGGCACTTTCAACGTCAGGGACATTGAGCGCATGACCGACCGCCGCCAAACGCTCCCGCGTATTAATTACCTCAATGCCATGCGCCAAAGAAAAGATACGCGCCGCATCCACCATCAATGCAGTGCCTTGCAATTTAAGATCAACGGTTTTTTGGCCATGGATCTCGGTAGGCTCAATCGCGCCCAGCCAATTGAGTGGTACCCGCGAATTGAGGGCATTCTCTGCCAGTAATTTAATAAAGCGGGGAATAGCGACCGCTTTCACGCGTACAAGCTCTTTTAGCGGAATCAATAAATCGGCATTGCCGGCAAGCGCGCGCAGATCGAAAAAGATGCTGGCTTTTAATAAGTCTTCCGGATTGCCTTGCTCGATCCAGCGGTCAAAGCGACTGAGCCACTCTTGCTGCGACAAACATAAATCTGGATTGCTAGCCATGATGTTGCCCTTGCACAGCGGATACCCGCACGCATCGAGGGCTTCATTCACCTCCCGAGCAAACTGCAGGTAAATCAAACGCTGCGCTTCATCCTCCCCATCGGCATACACCAAGGCGTTATCTTGATCGGTTGCGATGGTTTGCTCGCTACGCCCCTCCGAGCCCAAGGCAATCCAAGCAAAGCGACTGGGGTTCAATTGATAGCGCTGAGCAGTTAGAGTAATTAACTGTTCGGTCAGCACATCATTCAAGTGACTAATCAAGGCCGTTAGTTGGCGGGCCTGAACGCCTTGCCCTAAGAGATTGCGCGCAAATGTACGAATATCATCGGCGCATTTCTTTAGAAGAGGAAGATCATCGGCGGCGCGAATGGCGCTGCTGATATTGCTAAGCGATAAACGCTGCAATGAAAACAAATCCCGTTCAGAAATAATTCCAACCAAGCGACCATGATCCAAAATTGGTAAGTGGCGAATATTAAAACGCGACATCAAGAGACCCGCCATCTCGGCAGTGTCATCCACGCTTAGAGTTTTTACTCCGGTCGACATCACGGCCGATATGGGCGTATCGAGATCAAGCTGGCTCAAAGTCACGCGTGACAACACGTCATACCGGGTCAAGATGCCAACGATGGTTTGATCATTCTCGCAAATTAAGATCGACCCGACTTTTTTCTCGTTGATCAGAGTCAGTGCTTCGCGCAGGGATGTATTGGGGCCAGTCGTCAGGGGCTTCTTTAAACGCAAATCACCCAAGCGACTTTCCAGCGATTGCTCTGCTAGGGCCTGTGAGGCAAAAGAATTGCGCAGGGCGGTACGTGACTCTTGCAGCAAGCCCCAAATGCGATTACTTAAAAAATCACTGAAGGGCTTGGACCGCCCTAGCAATTGGCGCATTGCTGCTACTGGAAAGAGTAAGCAAAAACAGTCGTCTACGGCACTATAGATAGTGGAGACCGGTCGGTTTGCAAATGCCGAGCCAATTGAAAATAAGCTGCCTGCATCCAATAGAAAAGCAGTTTCTTCAATCCCCGGAATATCGCGGCGACCCGATACGCGCCCTTGCCGTATTAAATAGAGGAACTGAGGAGGGCCATCGGCCGGCGCGAGAATGCGATCTTTGGGTGCGTAGTAAGCCTCGCGGGATTGCTTCAGAAAAAAATCGACGTCGGCTGCAGCCATTTTTGAAAATGGCAGACTTTGCATCACCTGTTGCCGTAAGTTTTGCACCAGGCTATGGGAAGAAGAGGTGTGCTGGTTGCCTTGCCCTGTCATCGGTCAATGTGCTTGTTCGTTAATCACGTGTCTACGGGGAATATCCTCAAATCAAACTCAACATAATCGAGCCCTTACAAATCATCATATGTTCATTTGACTGACTTATCAATACAATGGAGCCACTTCGATATAACCAGGTAGCCCCACCATGAATCCGACCACCGTCAACATCGTCAGCAGTGTCATTTTTGCGTTGGCGATTATTCATACCTTTTCCACCGCCTTTTTTCAGGGTTTAGCGCACAAGCAACCGAACCATGCTGGGACCTGGCATTTACTGGGTGAAGTAGAAGTGGTGTTTGGATTTTGGGCGATGGTCCTGGTTTCCTTCTTTTTTATTGCCACCGGATCCGATGCCACGATTACCTACTTAGAGACACTCAACTTTACAGAGCCACTCTTTGTATTTGTGATCATGATCATTGCAGCAAGCAAACCGGTTTTAGAGTTTTGCTTGTTCTTGGTATTACGCATCACAGCCATTCTGCCCGTTAAAAAGTCAGTGGGCTTTCTGTGGGTCACACTAACCCTCGTACCGCTGCTCGGCTCCTTTATTACAGAGCCGGCTGCCATGACGGTTGCCGCATTGCTCCTGCGTGACTACTATTTTTCTAAACGCATTTCACCCCAGTTGATGTATGGGGGGCTGGCGGTGCTCTTTGTCAATATCTCCATTGGTGGCGCTCTCACTCCCTACGCAGCGCCTCCCATCTTGATGGTGGCCAGCACCTGGAACTGGGACCTGTGGTTCATGCTCGAAAACTTTGGCTGGCGCTCTGCTGTTGCAGTGAGTGCCAACTCCACTTTGCTGGCATTTTTGTTCTACAAAGAACTGCGTGGCTTCAATATCCAGCCCAATGAAAAGAAAATCGATGCCATTCCGGTGAGCGTCATTTTTATCCACTTAGCCTTCTTAGTGGCAGTGGTCATTTCAGTACACCACTCGGTTTTATTCATGGGCTTGTTTTTGTTCTTTGTGGGCTACACCACTGCGTATGCACGCTATCAAAATAAGCTCATCATTCGCGAGAGTTTGCTAGTTGCGTTTTTCTTGGCGGGGCTCGTCGTTTTAGGCAGCCAACAAAAATGGTGGCTGCAACCCCTACTCATTAATCTCGATTCAACTACGGTCTACTATGGCGCCACGGCTCTAACTGCCATTACAGATAACGCAGCACTCACCTATTTAGGTTCACTGGTCGAAGGCTTGTCCGATGAGTTCAAGTATTCGCTGGTAGCGGGTGCACTGACCGGTGGCGGCCTAACCGTGATCGCCAATGCACCGAATCCAGCTGGCTACTCCATTTTGAAATCCAGTTTTCATGAAGGCACCATTAGTCCGCTGTATCTGTTTTTGTACGCCGTACCACCGACGATCATTGCCATCATTGCCTTCCGCTTTATTTAAGGCATCGCCTACATGCCTAAGCTAATTGCATTTGATGCCTATGGCACCCTCCTTGATGTGTATTCGATGGGGGTCTTGGCAGAAAACCTCTTTCCAGGTCAGGGACAGTCCTTATGTGTGCTCTGGCGTGATCGTCAGATTGAATACACCCGCCTGATTACGATGAGCGATCCCACAGGATCAACGCACTATCAATCGTTTTGGGATCTGACCATAGCGGCCCTGCGTTTTTCCTGCAAACGTCTCGCAATTCCATTAAGCCAAGATCAGGAAGCACAACTGATGGGGCAATACGCCAAGTTAAGTGCTTTCCCAGAGTGTCATGCAACCCTAAGCAAAATCAAAGAGGCTGGTATCGCCACGGCAGTTCTTTCTAATGGTAATTCTGAGATGCTGTTAGCAGCGCTCAAGGCAAATCAACTCGATAACTTATTGGATCGAGTGATTTCCGTAGATGAGGTGCGTCAATTTAAAGTGAGTCCAGCAAGCTATGGTTTGTTAACCAGCCATTTTGCTTGCACCCCTAAAGATATTCTCTTTATTTCCAGTAATGCTTGGGATGTGATTGGTGCCGGTTGGTTTGGGCTTACTACTTTTTGGGTTAATCGCCAAAATCTGCCTTTTGAAGAAATCGGTCCTAAGCCCACTTATACTGGGGCCAATTTAAACGACGTACTGGCTACCTTGCCTGCATAACGGATAGTCTCCCGCCAAAGGATTGCCTTGGAATTTTCATCCCTCATCGATTTATTTCTTCACCTCGATAAAAACTTAGCGATCGTTGCCAATGAATGGGGCGTTTGGATTTACGTCCTGCTGTTTGCCATCATCTTTGTAGAGACTGGTTTTGTAGTGATGCCGTTTTTACCAGGCGACTCCTTGCTGTTTGTGGCAGGAGCACTCTGCGCAGTTGGCGGTATGGATTTATACGTTCTGATGGCATTACTCACCACGGCTGCGATCTTAGGTGATGCCCTCAATTATTCAATCGGGCGCTTCATTGGCAATAAGGTTTTCTCTTGGGAAGACTCACGCTGGTTTAATCGCAAAGCGTTTGATCAAGCGCACGCCTTTTACGAAAAGTATGGCCCCATCACGATTGTCTTGGGTCGCTTTATGCCCTTCATCCGCACCTTTGCTCCGTTTGTGGCTGGCGTTGCGCACATGCGTTACCCCATTTTTGCTTTCTACAATATTGTTGGCGGCATTCTGTGGGTCTGCAGCCTAACCGCATTGGGTTACTGGATTGGCGAGCACCCTTGGGTAAAAGCCAACTTCTCCCTCGTAGCCCTGGCGATGATCATTATTCCTGGCCTGCCAGCGCTCTGGATTTTTAGTAAAGAAGTATTCAAAAAGTTTCAGGCGCGGCGCCGCTTGCCTTAATCAGCACAAACGCTTGCCCTAATGGGGCGCAAAGCCCCATTTATATGCTTCAGCACAGTAAAAAACGCGTTGGGAAGCCTGATGGGGAGAAATCAAACGAATTTGCTACAATTTAACGCTTGGCGATTTAGCTCAGTTGGTTAGAGCGATGGAATCATAATCCACAGGTCCGGGGTTCGAATCCCTGAATCGCCACCACATTTAGAAGCCACTGCTGCCCTGCAGTGGCTTTTTTCTTAGGGGCACTAGTCCCACAAATCGCGTTGCATGTCTCGCTTCGCGATTGATCGCACTTGATCAGCAATTGCGGTTTCTTGCCTTCCTGGGTGGCGATTTATCGCGCTACCAGCAATCAATGTTCCGGGGGTGATGACCCGCATATACCAACCGCAATACCCCGATTGCAGCATTGCTTTGGCTGCGCCTTTGTAGCCCATGCGCGCATTGAATTTGAAGCAGGGCTCGCGCAGTTTAGTCACCGCAAATTCAAGATCGCCAATCTGCAAGATATCACCCACAAATACATTCTCCTCCAACAAGCCGGTGATGGTGAAGTTTTCTCCCATTGCGCCAGGTTGTAGATCCATCGGTTTTTTTAGTTCGCGCGATAGAAGTGCATTCCAAAACGGGTAATGCTCGTGTGGATAAACGTAAATGGCTTTCTCAATTCCGCCATGCACAGTGGGATCGGCCTGCTCGTCGCCCATCACGCCCAAGGTATTGATATCGACTGGGCTTGGCTGGCCTGCGTGACTGATGCTGCTCTTTTTAATGCCGGACATCACCACAGTATGGTCCGGATGCTGATTGGTAAATAAAGGGCCTACTTTGCCACTGTTAATTGAAATCAGTTTCATGGTTAATAACGGCAACGCGCCTCGCTTTTGTACTTGGTGAAATACACCAATAAATCGGCCTCCGATTTGTATTGGGTGTAATAAATGCGAGCGCGTGCATCGCTTTTGTATTTGGTAAAGAACCAGACTCCCGGGTCATTCTCACTTTGGTAAGGCGTTTCAAACACAATGCAATTGGCCTCGGATTTGTATTGCGTCACAAATACCTTGGCATTGGCCTCGGACGGGTAGCTGGTGATGTAAATCGGGGCTGCAACTGCCCGCATGCCACTACCAGCCAATAAAAGCAGCGCACAAAGATGAAGGAGTCTTCTCATGATTCATCTATCTTACGGGCAGTCGCTGTCTTTTTTGCTAGCGGCGCGCTTATTTCGCGTAAATTTCCCGTAAAATTGTAAGTCGCCCCCAGTTATAAACCTGAAACGGCATATGAAAAAACTGTATATCAAAACCTTTGGCTGTCAGATGAACGAGTATGACTCGGAAAAGATGGCCGATGTCTTGCATGCCAATGAGGGCATGGAGACCACCACCGACCCCGCCGAAGCCGACGTTATTTTGCTCAACACCTGCTCGATTCGGGAAAAAGCCGAAGACAAGGTATTTTCCGACCTCGGTCGTCTGCGCGAACTAAAAAAACTTAAACCTGAATTGCTGATTGGTGTGGGCGGCTGCGTTGCGAGCCAAGAGGGTCAGCAAATCATTAGCCGCGCGCCATATGTGGATATGGTCTTTGGTCCCCAAACCCTGCATCGCTTACCCGACTTAATTGCCAAGCGATTGTCCAGCGGCATATCTCAGGTGGATATTTCATTTCCGGAGATTGAGAAGTTTGATCACCTGCCTGCATCGCGGCAAACCCGCGGCTCCGCCTTTGTTTCCATCATGGAAGGCTGCTCTAAATACTGTAGTTACTGTGTCGTACCCTACACCCGCGGTGAAGAAGTATCGCGCCCCTTTGATGATGTGCTGACCGAAGTAGCAGGACTTGCCGCTCAAGGCGTTAAAGAAATCGTATTACTGGGTCAAAACGTCAATGCTTACATAGGCAAGATGAGTAGCAGCAATGAGCTTGCCGATTTTGCTCTCTTGATTGAGTACATCGCCGAGATACCCGGAGTTGAGCGCATTCGCTTTACCACCAGCCACCCCAAAGAATTTTCGCAGCGCCTGATTGATGTGTATGCCAAAGTGCCTAAGTTAGTTAGTCACCTGCATCTGCCGGTGCAGCACGCATCTGATTCCATTTTATCGGCGATGAAGCGTGGCTATACCGCCTTGGAATTTAAAAGCATTATTCGCCGCATGCGTGCCGTACGGCCAGACCTATGCCTCTCAAGTGATTTTATTGTCGGCTTTCCTGGAGAAACCGATGCTGATTTTGAAAAGCTGTTAAGCCTCGTCACCGAATTGCAATTTGATAACAGTTATTGCTTTATCTTCAGTCCCCGCCCTGGTACCCCGGCAGCCAATCTGGCGGACGATACTCCTTACCCTGTCAAACTCAAACGCCTGCAGACTTTATTGGCGCTGATTGATTCACAAGCAGAGCAGATTAGTAAAGCAATGCTGGGTAAAGAAGAGTGCGTGCTGATTGAAGGTATTGCAAAAGATGGCATTAACTTGCAAGGCCGTACTGAGAACAATCGCGTGATTCATATTCCAGCGGCTACTTCGGAGATGGACTACTTAATTGGGACGATGATGGATATTCGGATCACGGAAGTATTGGCCCATACCTTACGCGGTGAGCGTGTCAACGCACTCGTTCATTAATCTTTATGCCTGCCAATAGCGCCTCATCCAAAGTGAAATCCTGCGCTGTCGAGATTCAATACGCAAGCCCTGCCCTCGAGAAAAAAGTGGGCGCATTGGCGTCCAGCACCCTCATAAAAAAATGGGTCCATGCCAGCATCAATCGTCCTGGCAACCTTACGGTGCGTTTTGTGAATCGGGCCGAAGGACAGGAGCTTAATAGCCAATTTAGAACTAAGCCCTATGCTACGAATGTACTTACCTTCTTGTATGTGGCCAGTCAAAATGAGTTGGCAGCCGATATTGTTATTTGCATGCCGGTTGTCACCAGTGAAGCGCACGACCAAGGCAAAGCAGTCAAGGCCCACCTAGCGCATTTGGTTGTACATGGCTGCCTACACGCCGCCGGCCTTGACCACATGACGCAGCGCGATGCCAAGGCAATGGAGGCACGTGAAGTAGTTATTCTGAAAAACCTAGGTTTTTCAGACCCTTACGTAATCAATTAGAGCTACTTTTTTAATTGACTTTGTTCTACGCTATTCTATTTATATGCCTGACCCCGATAAATCGCTGCTAGACCGCCTTGCTGAATTTCTAACGCCACAACCCACCAGCGCAACGGAGCGACGCCAAGAATTAATTGAAACCTTGCGCGCCGCCCAGACCGAGGGTTTCATTGATGCAGATGCCCTTTCCATGATTGAAGGGGTTTTTCAGGTTGGCGAATTGTGCGCCCGAGACATCCTCGTACCGCGCGGGCAAATCGACTGGATTGATATTGATTCCTCGGTTACAGATGTGATTCAAACCGTTATCTCTGCGGCCCACTCGCGCTACCCTGTTTATGAAGGCAGCAAAGACACTGTCGTTGGCATCTTGCTCGCCAAAGATTTATTACGCCATGCCAGTGAAGCAAACTTTCAACTGCGTGATTGGCTAAGGCCTGCCGTCTTTATTCCCGAATCAAAGCGCCTGAGCGTCTTATTGCGGGATTTCCGAGCCAACCGCAATCATTTGGCTGTGGTTGTGGATGAATACAGTAACGTGGCTGGCATCGTCACGATTGAAGACGTACTCGAGCAAATTGTGGGTGACATCGAAGATGAGCACGACATTGACGAAGATGCTGATAACGTTCTGCTGCTGGCAAATGGAGATACCCGTCTTAAAGGCATTACCGAACTCGAGCAACTGAATGCAGCCTTAGGCACGCAGTTTGATGACGATGAAGTAGAAACCGTAGCAGGTTTAATTACCCACCATTTAGGACGTGTACCCAAACTGGGTGAGCGTGTACGGATTGAAGGCATTGAGTTTGAAGTGCAGCGCGCCGATCCGCGGCAAATTCATGTATTACTAGCAAGGCGCTTGGCATCTGATACGCCCGTATCAGCGTAAGGTAAGGCTTGATTAGTCAGGGCGCGCTCGGCGTTACTCACTTCACACACTGGCTCTACTGCATTGCCCTTGGTGTTGGTGTTTCGATTGCGGGCGAACTCCCTTGGGGTGGGTGGCTACAAATACCGTTACTTAGCCTCTTATGGTGGCGACTCTCTTTAATCAATACAACTGCATTTCTGCCAAACTTTGCCGGCGGCTTTTTGTTTGGCCTTGCTTATTTTATTATTGGTCTGTGGTGGATTTTCATTAGCCTGCATCACATTGGCGGCATGAACGCCGCATTATCTGTGGCTGCTGTGGTTTTACTATCGGCTTACATGGCACTCTTTTTTGGCTTCGCCAGCGCCTTAGGTAAAAAACTACAGCAACAAAATATTCTCCTAAATAGCGCCATCATGGCAGCGGCTTGGGTTCTGATGGAATATCTTCGCGGCCAACTCTTTACCGGCTTTCCTTGGGTTGGCTTTGCTGAGGCACAAGTTAATGGCCCCTTTGCAGCGATTGCGCCACTGCTGGGTGGCTTGGGATCTACTTTTTTGGTGGTGTGGGTATCGATGCAGTTAAGTGGATGGCGTCAATCGTTTGTGCGCATCAGTATTCCGATTGGATTGGCCCTAATGTTGATGCTGGGCCTCAATCAATTGCGTTTTACCGAGGCGATTGGTAACCCCATTAGTATTCGTTTGATTCAGGGTAATTTTGAGCAACGCTTGAGCTGGAATCCCAATGCGATTCAGCAACAAATTCGCTTCTACAGTGCGGCAATTGAGCAGCAAGCGGCAGATCTGATCGTAACCCCAGAAACAGCATTTCCATGGCCCGAAAAAGACCTACCAAGCGAATCCCTCCCTAAACTTAGAGCGTTTGTTCAAGCAAGTCACAGCAATGTCTTGCTCGGAATTATTGGCGTTGTACCAAAGGCTAACGGGGATTTACGTTACTCTAATCGCGCGCTGGGCTTTTCACCATCGCAGAGTGGGCTCTACCACTACGACAAATCCCATCTGGTTCCCTTTGGGGAATTCATTCCACCAGGCTTTCAGTGGTTTGTGGATGCGTTCAAAGTCCCACTCAGTGACTTTGCTAGAGGCATAATTTCACAGCCGCCCTTTCAAATTGAGCGGCTTAATCAAAATAGCATCGGCGCTGCCATCACCATTTGTTACGAAGATGTGTTTGGTAATGAGTTAGCCAATCGAATACGTCATAGTGAAACTCCCGTTAATCTCTTAATCAATATGACCAACCTGGCCTGGTTTGGTCAGTCCCAAGCGCCTAGTCAACAATTGCGCTTATCGCAAATGCGTTCGATCGAAACGGGACTTCCCAGCATTCGCTCGACCAATACCGGCATCACTGCCGTCATTGCTTCGGATGGGCGTGTACTGCATCAATTACCTCAATTTACGCAAGCAACCCTAAGCGCTTCAGTACAAGGCTTTGCCGGCAAAACCCCATTTGTAGTCTGGGGAAATTGGCCTATTTTGAGTTTGGTCAGTTTTCTCCTGGCATTTGCCTTGCTGCAACGGCGCCGGTTTTAGGAAAACTCCCGCAATTGGCAGGTAAAATCAATCACTTAGATCGATTGGTTCTGACTCACTATGCTTACATTTCAGCAAATTATTCTCACGCTTCAAGACTATTGGGATAAACAAGGCTGCGCCTTATTGCAACCAATTGACCTGGAGGTGGGTGCAGGCACATCGCACACCGCTACTTTTTTAAGGGCCATTGGTCCAGAGCCCTGGAAGGCAGCCTATGTGCAACCCTCCCGCAGGCCAAAAGATGGGCGCTATGGTGAAAATCCAAACCGCCTCCAACACTATTACCAGTATCAGGTTGTACTCAAGCCAGCCCCAGATGACATTCTGGAGCTCTATTTGGGATCACTCAGCGCCTTAGGTTTAGACCTCAAGCAAAACGACATTCGTTTTGTAGAAGACGATTGGGAAAATCCGACCTTGGGTGCTTGGGGATTAGGCTGGGAGGTTTGGCTCAATGGCATGGAAGTAACGCAATTTACCTACTTCCAACAAGTCGGTGGAATCGATTGCAAACCCGTCTTAGGCGAAATTACCTACGGCATCGAGCGCCTTGCGATGTATTTGCAAAATTGCTCGAATGTCTATGATCTCGTGTGGACCGATGGCGTGACGTATGGCGACGTGTACCACCAGAATGAAGTGGAGCAGTCGCGCTACAACTTTGAATACTCCAATACGGAAATGCTCTTTACGAATTTCAGCAACTACGAGAGCGAAGCCAAACGCTTAATGGAAGTACCGCTTGCTCTGCCTGCCTATGAAATGGTGCTCAAAGCTGCCCATACATTTAACTTGCTCGATGCCCGCGGCGCGATATCCGTCACTGAGCGTGCTGCCTATATCGGCCGTATCCGTACCCTCTCTCGCTTGGTCGCACAGGCATACCTTGAATCCCGTGAGCAATTGGGTTTCCCAATGTGCCAACAGCATGTCACTGCGTAAGGTTTTATTGTGAGCATACCTTCCTCTCCATCTTCGGCTGCAACGCTTTTAATTGAAGTATTCACTGAAGAGCTGCCACCAAAATCGCTTCGCAAACTGGGAGATGCCTTTGCTGCATCCCTGTCAGACTCCGTAAAGGCAGCCGGCTTAAGTACTGCTGAATCCGTCACAACTAGCTTTGCAAGCCCGCGTCGTTTGGCAGTGCAGATCACAAACGTACTGGGTAAAGCAGCCGACTTTCCGGTACGCGAAAAAGTGTTGCCGGTCAGCGTTGCATTTGATGCATCTGGCAAACCAACGCCCCCTTTATTAAAAAAACTCAGCGCATTGGGTTATCCCGATATTGATATCGCGAGCTTAGAGCGATCGGGGCAAGATAAAAATGAAGCGCTCTACTTAAATGTTCAAGCCCGCGGCGCCGTTCTACAGGGCACTTTACAGACTGCCATCGTGCATGCCTTGCAAACGCTACCGATTGCGAAAATGATGCATTATCAAGTGAAGCAAGCGGATGGCACTTTAGAAGACGTTCAATTTGCCCGGCCGGCGCATCGCATCGTGGCCTTGCATGGCACTACTTCACTGCAGATTCATGCGCTAGGCATTGATTCTGCAAATCAAACCGAAGGGCACCGTTTCTTAGTCCCTAGCGTATTAACCATTAGCAATGCCAATCAGTACGCTGCCGAGCTACTCAAAAACAAGGTGATGGCGAACTTCAATGAGCGCCGCGCCCATATAGAAAAACAGCTCCTTAAAGCGGCTAATGGCGATACGGTTTTAATGCCCAGCAATTTGCTGGATGAAGTGACGGCATTGGTCGAGTGGCCTACAGTCTATGTCTGCCATTTTGATGCAGAGTTTTTAGAGGTGCCACAAGAGTGCTTAATTCTGACGATGCAAACCAATCAGAAGTACTTTGCTTTAACCGATGCCGCTGGAAAGCTACGCAATCGCTTTTTGATCGTATCGAATATTGAAACGACCACCCCGCAGTCCATTATTCAAGGCAATGAGCGCGTCGTACGTCCCCGCCTATCAGATGCGCGGTTTTTCTTTCAGCAAGATCAAAAAAGGCCACTATCATCGCGCGTTGCTGATTTAGACAAGGTGGTCTACCACAATCAATTGGGGACCCAGCTTGAGCGTACTAAGCGGGTTGGTATGATCGCAACTAGCATCGCAAGCGATTTACAAAGTAAAGGCGCTAAGGTTGATCCAAAACACGTGGCGCGCGCTGCCGAGTTAGCCAAAACCGATTTGCTCACCGACATGGTGGGTGAGTTTCCAGAACTGCAAGGCATCATGGGTAGCTACTATGCCGCGCACGATGGCGAGGATCTTGAGGTTGCTACGGCTTGCAGTGAACATTACCAGCCACGCTTTGCTGGGGATGCACTGCCTAACAGTATGACTGGCACAGTATTGGCCATTGCTGACAAGCTCGAAACCTTAGTGGGTATCTGGGGTGTTGGCCTCGCTCCCACTGGAGATAAAGACCCTTACGCTTTGCGTCGCCATGCATTGGGTATTTGCAGATTGTTACTTGAGAAGAATTTACCATGCAGCCTGCCCGACCTCATCGAGCTGGCTCGCGGGCAATTTAAGCAAGCTGGCGTGCAAGAAAAAGTCGATGCAGCCGCAATCTATGTATTTGTAATTGATCGTTTGCGCGCCTATTTGCGCGATCAAACCGAAGCCGGTAAGCCATTCACTACGGCTGAAATTGATGCGGTACTCAGTCAGCAACCTGCGCAACTCAATGACCTGATGGATCGGCTGCGTGCAGTGCGGGAATTCAATGCCTTGCCAGAATCAGCCCAATTGGCCGCAGCCAATAAACGTATCAGTAATATCCTTAAAAAAACCACGACGCCTATTCCAGCGCAGTGCTCGGCAGCGGCTTTAACACTGCCGGCGGAAATTGCCTTGCATGGGGCTTTGCAAAAAGCCATTCCGCTTCTGACTAACGCCTATACCGAACGCCAGTTTGTTCCCTTGCTTCGCACGCTAGTTGATTTGAGTCAGCCGATTGATCAATTTTTTGCCGATGTCATGGTGATGGATCCCGATCCGGCTTTGCGCGATAACCGCTTGGCTTTATTGCAACAACTCCACCACCAAATGAATTTGGTTGCCGATCTTGGCAGCTTGGCATGAGTTCAAGCGCTTCTAAATTAGTTATTCTCGACCGCGATGGCGTGATTAATATTGACAGCGATCAGTACGTAAAATCCGCTGATGAATGGATTCCTCTTCCGGGGAGCCTTGAGGCGATTGCTGAACTCAATCAAGCGGGTTTTCAAGTAACGGTGGCGACTAACCAATCAGGTTTGGCTCGCGGCCTATTTACCATCAATGACCTGCATGCCATGCACCAAAAAATGATGGATCTATTGGCCCCCATGGGTGGTCGCGTGGATAGTATTTTCTTTTGCCCCCACGTTGATGCAGACCAGTGCAATTGCCGCAAGCCATTACCGGGCCTAATGCGTGACATTGCATCACGCTACCGTAAGGCAGATTCCGCCATGCCCCTGACTGGCGTGCCGATTGTGGGCGACTCCTTGCGTGACTTGGAAGCCGCCACTGTTTTAGGCGCAAGCCCCCATTTGGTTCTTACTGGCAAGGGCCAAAAAACGGTGGACGCAGGCGTGTTGCCAGCAGGCACCGTAGTGCATGCTGATTTAATGGCATTTACTAAATCCTTATTGGGATCTGCCTCGAATACATGATTTACCTTACATCCACCCTCTTTGCACTTTTCTTGCTGGTGTTCACACCGATCTGGGCAATCATTTGTCTGGCGATTTTTCCGTTTATGCGCAGTGAAACCCGCTACCGCTTTGTGAGTGGCTGGAATAAAACCGTTCTCTGGGTTCTCAAATGGCTATGTGGCATTCGCTATGAGATTCGGGGTATGGAATATATGTTGGGGGCACTTGACCAACCCATCATCATTCTCAGCAAACACCAATCGGCTTGGGAAACGATTGCTTACATTGCTTTATTCCCCAAGCAACTTTGTTACGTATTCAAACGGGAGTTGCTATGGATTCCGTTCTTTGGTTGGGTCATGGCCGCGCTCAAGATGATTCATATCAATCGCGACAACCGCGAGACTTCTGCCCTTTCAGTAGTAAGTCAGGGCCGAGCACGGCTGAAAGAAGGCAAGTGGATCATGCTCTTTCCTGAGGGTACACGGACTGCAGTTGGATCCCATAAGCCCTATTTAAAGGGAGGGGCGCGCTTAGCCACGGCTACTGGTGCTGCGGTCATTCCGGTAGCCCACAATGCGGGCCGGGTTTGGCCACGCAATCGCTTTTTAAAGTATCCGGGATTGGTGATTATTTCCATTGGGCCCGTAATTGCGTCTGAAGGCAAAACAGGCGGGCAACTCAATAGCGCCGTCGAATCCTGGATTGAAACTGAAATGCGAGTAATTGATCCCAGTGCTTACGAGGACGCAGCCAAGACGGAAGCCCACTCCAAGTAGCGCGCAACCGAGATATCTTGTGCTCGCTTGGTGAGTTCATCCTCTTGCAATCCCAAACGCCCGACATAATCCTGCAAATTAGTGCGCAGCATCTTGCGTCTTTGCGCAAACGCAGCTGCCACCACTTTTTCAAGGGCACGCCACTCTGCAGGGGATGCACTGAAGTTGCTGCGTGGAATCATGCGAACCACCGCAGAGTTGACTTTAGGCTGTGGATCAAATGATTCCGGCGGTACATCCAATAGTTTTTCTAGGTGATAGCGGGCTTGCAACATTACCGATAAGCGACTGTATTCGGATGAGCCTGCATCGGCCACCATCCTCTCAACCACTTCATCTTGCAGCATAAATACCTGCTCATTTATTTCGCTTGAAGCGCTTACCAAATGAAAGAGCAAAGGAGATGAAATGTTGTAGGGCAAATTACCTACGACTTTGATCTGCTTTGCGCCACTGGCTTTTTTTGCACATGCCCAAGCCAAAAAATCAAAATTCAGGGCATCGCCCTCGGTAATCGTTAAGCCCGGCAAATTCTGCTTGCGCCAATATGCCACTAAATCACGATCGATCTCGAGCAAGTCCAAGCTCTCTAGATTAGTCAATAAAGGCTTAGTTAACGCGCCAAGACCTGGACCAATTTCTAAAATCGCAGTATCGCTTGCAGGCCCAATCAAACTCACAATCGCATGAATGATGCCCTCATCATGCAGAAAGTTTTGGCCGAAGCGTTTACGCGCCTGATGCATGGGCTAAGGAAGTCTTGCGATGCTGGGCAAGCTGATATGCAAGGCGTAAAGCTTCAAGCATGCTACCCGCATCAGCTACTCCCTTACCAGCAATATCCAGTGCAGTGCCATGGTCTACTGATGTACGAATAATCGGCAATCCAAGCGTGACGTTTACGCCAGTATTAAAA
This sequence comes from Pseudomonadota bacterium, assembly GCA_041158405.1. GTDB lineage: Bacteria > Pseudomonadota > Gammaproteobacteria > Burkholderiales > Burkholderiaceae > Polynucleobacter. Next base: position 12,074 of record JBEBBK010000002.1, on the reverse strand, counting down.
GTAACAAATTTAAATGGAGCTAAGCCTTGATCGTGGTACATCGCTAAATACGCATCGACTCGATCCAATAAGCGCAGGTCAAATAAGGTGTCGCCCGGAAACGGTCCTTCTACTCGAATGCCAGCTTGCTGTGCCTGTGCAATCGCCGGTTCTATCGTAGTACTTTCTTCTGAGCCCAAATAGCCACCCTCGCCCGCATGGGGGTTGAGGCCAGCGACCAAAATCCGCGGCTGAGCAATGCCAAATTGATTCTTTAAGCCTGCGTGCAGAATTTCAATTGTCTCAAGCACCGACTTGACGGTGATCTGCGCTGAAACTAAAGCAAGCGGCATATGGATGGTTGTGAGTGCGACACGCAACGGTAAGCTGCGCTGTATACCCATTAAACCGGCAGGCAAGTTAGCGCATAGCAGCATCACTACGCGCTGTACTCCGCATGCGGCTGCCAAATACTCTGTGTGCCCCGTAAATGCAATGCCAGACTGATTGATAATTCCCTTGTGCACAGGGGCTGTTACCATAGCCTGAAAGCGCCCAGCTTGACACCCAGCCACTGCGGAATCGAGTGTAGCCAGCACATAGGCTGCATTACTTTGATCTAGAGTGCCTGAGACCGCTGGCTTCTTTAACTTTACGGACTCAATCTGCAAGCGCGGATGTCTTACGCCCTCACTAAAAAGGGCCGGATCACCGATCAATGTGATGTGGGCGCACTCCTGCTCTTGCAAAAACGCCTTTGCTGCTTGAACCGATACCTCAGGACCAATACCAGCCGGCTCACCCGTTGTAATGACTAAATCAACGCGCGACATTATCTAAGTTAAGAATACGCACAGTCGCTGTATCGCGCAATTGACGGAGCCAATCTTGATATAGCTGCTCAAACTTACGTTCACGTATGGCAGCCCGTGCGAATTCACGCTGCTTTTCGACCGTTAACTGCGCATCCCGGCGCTCAAGCACTTGAATTAAGTGCCAACCAAACTCTGTTTTTACTGGATTACTCACTTCACCAATGTCGAGGCGGTTCATAGCGACCTCAAATTCAGGCACCAGCTGCCCTGGTGACATCCAGCCTAAAATACCGCCGTTGGCCGCAGAACCATCCTCAGAATGCTTTTTCGCTAACTCACCAAAATCAGCTGCCTTGGCACGAACTTGATCACGGTATCCAGACAAACGCCGTTCCGCATCGGCATCTGTTAATCCGGCACGATTACGTAAGAGGATATGGCGCGCATTGGTCTCTGTAATCGTAATGTTTTTGGGTGTGAAATCGCCCGCCGCCTCTGGAACTGGCGCTTGGCTTACCGCCATCATTACTCGGCGATCTAAGACTTTAAGCACATGAAAACCGGCTGGGCTTTTAACTACTGTATTGGCCAGCTGTCCAGGGCCAATATTGCGAACTGCCTCAAGAAAGAGCTGGGGTAATCGGTCTGGTGTGCGATAGCCTAAATTCTGAAATTTAATGCGTGGGTTTTCTTTTGCTGCCTTGGCGCCGAGCTGCAAGAAATCCACATCACCGCGCGCTTCCCGTAACAAGGCATCGGCTTGTTTGCTAGCTTCCGCAATCGTGCCTGGTCCCGCATTGGCATCGACGGGAATAAAAATTTGCGCAACATCTAATTCTTCTTGTCCGCCTGAAGCTGGTGAACTGGCTGTAGGGGTATTCATGGCCCGAGTGCGCTCGCTAATGTAATTATCGACTTCAGCATCGGAGATCTTTATTTGCGAATCGACCTCGCGCTCCCGAAAGCGCGTAACAATAATGTCATCGCGGAGCATTTCTCGGTAACGCGCAAAACTCGATCCTGATTTCTGAATGGTTGCGCGAAAATCAGCCATGCTTAATTTATTTCGAGCGGCAATATCTGCAATGATTTTATCGAGCTCGGCATTACTAACATTAATTCCGCTTTGTTCAGCGTCTTGTAATTGAATTTTTTCTACAATCAGGCGTTCGAGCACTTGCTTACGCAGGGTTTCTTTATCGGGCATCGCTGCGCCGCCGCCCTGTTTTGTAATGGTTGCCACACGATCATCAATTTCTTTACGGGTGACAAAGCCTGTATTAACTACAGCAGCGACGCCATCAATATCCCGTATCTTGTTGTCAGACGCACTTGCAGGGGCATTGGATTGGGCATAAGTTGGAGATGCTACTGCAACACAGGCAAGCAAGAAAAGAGTGTGAATTAGTCTAATGCTGCGGTTCATGCAAAACGTCATTGGTAGTTCTCATAAATTGAGGGCGGTATTGTTCTGGTGGTCGGCATGTATCCCGGAACATTTAACCTCATGATATCAACTGGATTGCTGCCTGCGGCCCCAAATCCTCTAAATTCGATTTGGAATAGCACTTGGGTTGTGGTGATTTGGGTGGTGTTGCGAACCTGAGAGTAAGCAAATCGACCGGTCCAGCAGTCTTCTTTGTATTCCAAAGCCGCCAGTAAATTAAGGGTATTTAAGGTCAAAGCATCATATCCCCAGCGGCCTAAGGTGGAAATCTTGCGGGTTATTGGCCATTGCCCAGAAATATTGTATTGATCAGTTGTGGTGACGCCCGGCGTTCCCGCTAAATTATTCTCTGGCGAGGCCGATACAGGAGGGCTCCAAACATTGCGATAGCCAAAATTAAGGCTTCTACCCATAGTAGGTCGCCAGCTACCGCCAACCGTTGTCTGAACCAGGCGATTGAGCTGGGTGTTGTATTGGCCAAAGGCATCCACATTAAAGTTACCCATGAGTCGAACCGAGCCAGCACCTAAGGTGTCGGAGTATGTGGTGGGATTTTGGATCGTGTTTGTCAAACCCACTCGCTGCCCAGTGAAATCCTGGCGCTGCGCTAAGGTCACATTCGCTCGCTCTGCCCCAGTTGCAGCCTCAATCATTCGACTAGTCACGCCCATGGTTAGCTTATTGTTATCGGCAATACGGTCATTACCCACAAAGGTATTTTCACTGAAGATTTGGGTGATACCAAAACCGGCATTGGCAGTATCAAACAGGGGGGTAGACGATTGGTCTTGAAATGGGGTGTAAACATAAAAAGCGCGTGGCTCCATCGTCACTAACATGTCGCGCCCAAAAAAGCCTTTGAGCTCTGCTGCCTCTCGTTCAAACGCCAAACCCGAATCCAAACTTAAGGTGGGAATAGTAAAGCCCTGTACCGGTGGATAACCGGGTGCGAATGCGGTGGCATTGTAGTTGTTCGACTGCACACTGAGCTTTGGCTTGATGTAGTAACCAGGGGTTATCTTGGGCATGCCGACTGCGGCCTTGACTACGGTTCGATCGGCTTGGCTAAAGGCGCCCGGGGCAGTAGCGGCTAAGTTACCGCCAATGTTATAGGCAAAGCGTGTGAAATCACTCGAGAAACTCACCTGTGGTCCCGTAGGCAGGCTGACAAATTGCTGACTACGATCGGGGGCTAGTAAAGCATTTTGGCTGTTGTACGCAGCAACAACTTGTGGCAAAACGTTGTATGGCGATTGCACCGTGACCGTGGGATCCGGCTGCAAAGTCTGGAAGGTCATTGCCCTGGCCGAAACATTCCAGCCTTTTATTAGGGATGTAGTTCCCACTTCTTGTCTAAATTGATTGGTAATGCCGCCAGCCAAGGTTCTCGAAAAATCAATTGGGTATAGGTTATCCGAGACCCGCGCAATATTCGCATAGCCGTTCCAATTCGGCGCAATACTTTGGCGCTGCTGCCAATCGTACTTCCACCGATCACGCCCGAGTATTTTGTCGTAAGGCAAATACTCTGCCGCTACCGTGCCGGAATATTTTGGATCAATGTAGCGATATGAGCCACCCAATTGCGTACCTCGAAATGTCATGTAGCGGGGCATTATTAAAAGATCGCGATTCGGGGCAATATTAAAATAATAGGGCTGCGTTACATCAATACCATTATTGGAACTGTAGCCTGCAATTGGGGCAAGTAAACCCGAGCGCCGTTGATTGGAGGTTGGCAAACTAAAGTACGGTGTGTATGCAATTGGCACATCAAAGAATCGCATCACCCCATTCGTACCCGTCATTTCTTTTTGCTCATTATCGACTTCCATGCGGTCTGCTGTGAAATACCAATCTAAATTATCGGGTGAGCAGGTCGAGTACGTTCCCTTATCAAATACAAAAATATCGGATGATTGAATCGTTAATTTTTTCGCCTTGCCACTCGAGCGGTTATCACGCATTTCATAACGAGGCTCTTGCATCTCCCCTTGCCGGGCATCAACTTTGAAACTTGCCTTAGGACCTCGAAATGTGGAGTTGCCTTTAATCATTTCTACATTGCCGATCAGATCGGCAATATCAGTATCAGGATGATAAATAATTTCAGCGGCTTTAAGGACGGTATCGTTACGCCGAATTTGAGCGCGGCCCTTTAACTTCATTTCACGATCAACAATTCCTTGGATCGAATCACTAAAGGTGAACGTTAAGGCTTGGTTATCTGAAATGGGTTTTCCAACGCGCAATTGATCATCTAATTTGAGAACGCTGACATTGCCGCGGTCTGGCATCAAGACAAAATTGGCGGTATTGCGCTGTGAGGATGAGAGACTCGAGGCTGGTGTCTGAGCAAATGCTGTCGTTGAAAAATACAGCCAAAAACACCCCATCAACGTGCGTAAAAATGGGGTAAAAATAAGGGGGGCGCAATGGCCAGCGCGACGGCGATAATGGCTCATAAATGCAGACCCACTTATTATACGAATCGATATGCCCAATAACCGCTTAGACACCCTCTGCCACTGGCTAGAAGCCCTCCCTTCAAGCTGGGGGCTTGACCTGTCATCGCTTGTGCCCGCATCGGCGGATGCCAGCTTTCGGCGCTATTTTCGGCTCCATAGCCAAAATCCCCTATATCCCACCCTCATTGTGATGGATGCGCCCCCGCAATCTGAGCCGGTTGAGCCCTTTATTGCGATCGCTGAATTACTGCAATATGCAGGACTACATGTGCCGTATGTTTTAGAAAAAAATACATCCGATGGGTTTTTATTACTGAGTGATTTAGGTTCGACAACTTTCTTAACAGCTATCGACGATTCCAATGCAGATGCACTGTATAGCGATGCAATCAATGCGCTAGTAGCAATGCAATTAGCAAGTCAGCCTGGCATATTACCGGAATATTCAGAAGCGTTATTGCAACGCGAATTAGATCTATTGCCGGAGTGGTATTTGAAAAAACACCTCCAATTTGAACTGACTGCAGATGAAGAAAAATACTTACGCAATGCATTTGCTTTGATCCTAAAGAATAATCTTGCGCAGCCTCAGGTTTATGTCCATCGCGATTTTCATTCGCGTAATTTGATGCGCACTGAATTGCATAATCCCGGCATCTTGGATTTTCAGGATGCTGTGTATGGACCGATCACGTACGATGCCGCATCCTTGTGGCGCGACGCTTACATAGAGTGGCCTGAAGAACGCGTGATCGACTGGGTTGCTCGCTATTGGGAGTCGGGTCGTAAAAAAGGCTTACCGATGCACGCTGATTTTGGCGAGTTCTATCGTGACTTTGAGTGGATGGGTTTACAACGCCACATTAAGGTAATGGGAATTTTTGCGCGCCTATATCACCGTGATGGTAAAGATGGCTATCTCAAGGATATTCCGCTGGTATTGAAATACGCCCTTGCTACTGCCAATCGATATATTGAATTAAAACCGCTGGCTAGAATATTAGAGCGCGCTAATGGCATTAGCACGGTGAAGTAATACAACCCATGAATAGCCCACTCACCCTAAATACATTGCCATGCTTTTTATTGGCTGCTGGGCGAGGGGAACGCATGCGTCCACTTACGGATACGACGCCAAAGCCGCTGCTGCAGATTCAAGGTAAGTCATTATTGCAATGGCATATCGAAGCATTAGTTGCCGCAAACACTAATCGGATCGTTATTAATCATGCGTGGCTCGGCGAGCAAATCGAATCGGCTTTGGGAGATGGTGCAATGTGGGGAGTACAAATTCAGTACTCGCCGGAGGAAAGTGCACTTGAGACCGCTGGGGGTATCCGTCAGGCCCTACCCTTGATAAATCCCGAGTCCTACTTTTTGGTGATCAATGGCGATGTATTTTGTCCTGGCTTCCCGATTGCTGCATTTACAAGCCGCTTTCAGGCGCATTTGAATGGTGGGGCTAAGCCACTTGCCTATTTAGCACTGGTGCCCAACCCCCCACAACACCCAGAAGGCGATTTTTACCTAGAAGGGGATCTTGTCAGCGACAAGACAATCACCCCCCAGTCGCAGGAAACGAAACTGACCTTTTCTGGCATTAGCATTTATCACCAATCCCTGTTTAAAGACCTGCAGCCAGGCGCGACTGCGAAATTAGCCCCTTTGCTACGCTCGGCTATGGCCGAAAATCACGTCTTCGGTGAAAAATATACCGGTCCGTGGCACGATGTAGGTACACCACAGCGTTTACACGAGCTAAATCAATCTTATGACCCCAATTAACCCCCCTGTTTTTCAGGCTGAACTCTACCGCCAGCGCCGCGCCCAATTGGCCGGACGCATTCGCGAACAGTCTGGCGGCGGAATTGCCATCCTCTCCACGGCACCAGAGCAATTGCGTAATCGCGATAGTGAATTTCCCTATCGGCATGACAGTGATTTCTTCTACCTGACTGGATTTGATGAGCCGGGCGCGACCCTGGTTTTGCAAGTTGACCGCAATGCAGTAGTAGCGCACCTCTTTTGCCGCCCTAAAGACGCCGAGCGGGAAATCTGGGATGGCTTGCGCTTAGGGCCAGAAGCCGCTCCAGAGTATCTGGGGGTGGATCACGCTTATCCCAATATTGAACTTGATCAGGACTTGCCCAAGCTACTGGCTGATCAAACGGCGCTGTACATTCGCTTAGCTAGCAGCGCTGAAACCGATCGCCGCATTCGCCATTGGATTGATCGCGTTCGTGGCCAAGCGCGCGCTGGAGTGAATGCCCCATCGGAATTTCGTGACATTGAAGCGCTCATCCATGAGATGCGCCTATTTAAAGACCCCAGCGAAATTGAAACCATGCGGCGTGCCGCAGCAATTTCTGCAGAAGCGCATTTGCGTGCCATGCGTACGTGTAGACCTGGTCAGCGCGAATACCAAATTGAGGCTGAGTTATTGCATGCATTTCGTCACAGCGGGGCGCAGAGCGTTGCCTACAACAGCATCGTTGCCGCTGGCGCCAATGCCTGCATCTTGCATTACCGTGCCAGCGCTGCCGAACTGCAATCTGGGGATTTATGCTTGATTGATGCTGGCTGCGAACTCGATGGCTATGCCTCTGACATCACACGCACGTTTCCAATCAATGGGCGCTATTCAGCTGCTCAGCGGGCACTGTATGACATCACCTTAGCCGCACAAGAAGCAGCAGTGGATGCCACTAAGCCTGGCAATACCTTTATGCAACCCCACGATGCTGCGGTACGTGTCTTAACGCAAGGCATGTTGGATGAAAAACTCCTTTCATTGCATGAGTTAGGCTCACTCGACAATGCTATTGAAACAGGTGCTTACCGCCGTTTCTATATGCATCGCACCAGTCACTGGTTGGGCATGGATGTTCATGATGTCGGCTCCTATCGTGAAGCAGGCATTAGCAGTGGCCCTGAAAAGCCATGGCGCGTTCTTCAGGAAAACATGATGCTCACCATCGAGCCCGGCTTGTACGTACGTCCTGCAGACGATGTGCCGGAAGCCTTTTGGAACATCGGGATTCGGATTGAAGACGATGCCCTGGTCACAAAAAATGGATGTGACTTGATCTCCCGCGGCGTCCCTGTCAAGGCTGCTGAAATCGAAGCAGTGATGCGCGGCTAAGCATGTCGTCATCGAACGCGTCTGTGGATGTACAAATCATCGGCGGTGGCCCAGTAGGCTTAGCTTGCGCCGCATGGTGCTTGCAAAAATTTCCGGAGCTCTCGCTCCACCTAATTGATCGCAATCCACAAAACGATAACGATATAGTTGCCAGCGACACCCGGGGTATTGCCTTATCCCATGGTAGTAAGTTATTACTGGACACGATCCAGGCATGGCCCAGCGATTCCTGTGCCATCCATTCAGTGCATGTATCGCATGTGGGTCAATTCGGTCGGGCACTGATGACCCGCGATGAGTTGGGTCAAGAAGCGCTGGGGCATATTGTGCGCTACCGCGGCATTCACCTTGCCCTCAGAGAGTCCTTACGTCAATTGCAAAAAAGTGCGCCGCACTTCGTTTGGCAACACACTAGTCTCGATGGAGATCAGGATCATTCTGTTGCCCGCTGCATTGTGCATGCCGAAGGTGGCCTCTTTACCCAGCAAGACTGGGTAGAGTCGGGTCGTGACTACCAGCAATCGGCCCTCGTTGGCCTGGTTGAAGTGGAAAATGCCCAGCCTCACCATGCATGGGAACGCTTTACTAGCGAAGGTCCGTTAGCCTTATTGCCTAGCCACCACGGCAGCAATGTACTCAATATGGTGTGGTGCAGTTCCCCCACTACCGCAGAAAGACTGAATGGTATTTCAGATGCCGACTTTTTGCACGAAATTCAATCGACCTTTGGTTCGCGCGTAGGCCAATTTAAATCGATTCGTGATCGGCGACTCTATCCGCTGGGCCTGAACTACCGTAAAGACATCATACAAGGCAACGAGGTATGGATTGGCAATGCGGCGCAAGCCCTGCACCCCGTCGCTGGCCAAGGTTTAAATCTAGGCTTGCGTGATGCTTATCTCTTAGCAGAACAACTCAGCGGTTTATTTTCAAAGCAATCGCACTCCACTAAATCACGCAACGCGATTGACAATGCCTTGTACGAATACAGCCTCAGCAGGCAAGGCGATCGGAAAGCAACGATTGGCATCACTGATTTTTTAGCACGCGTATTCACATCACCGCTCACCCCCGTAATCGCGGCCCGTGGTGCAGCGCTATCACTACTGCAATGGCTACCACCCCTCAAAACGGGTTTAGCGCGCCAGATGATGTTTGGTCGTCGATAGATAATCCCCTTTCCACGGGCATACGCTTCATTAAGGTAATTCTGCCTAAAAATTAGGCAAATTAAGTCCCACCTACGCTACAATGGGATGCTCATTTATTGCAGCATTTGCACACCTCCATTGATATTTCCATTGACGCTACGGCATTTATGAAAATCGGCCCGCACCAGTTAGCCAATCGACTCTTCGTAGCCCCCATGGCTGGGGTGACCGATCGCCCTTTTCGGCAACTCTGCAAAAAACTGGGGGCAGGTTATGCCGTCTCTGAAATGGTCGCATCCAATGCCCTCCTGTGGAATAGTGAAAAAACCCAGCTCCGCGCAAATCACCAAGGCGAGTTCAAACCCATTGCAGTGCAAATTGCGGGTGCCGATCCGGCAATGATGGCTGCGGCTGCCAGGATCAATGTGGACCATGGTGCGCAAATCATTGACATCAATATGGGCTGCCCCGCCAAAAAAGTATGCAATGTAGCGGCAGGCTCTGCCTTATTGCGCGATGAGCCCTTGGTACAACAGATTTTGGAGGCGGTGGTGAATGCCGTTGGTACCGGGCCCGATGCGGTACCGGTGACATTAAAAATCCGCACCGGCTGGGACCGGGAACATAAAAATGCCTTAGCCATTGCAAGCCTTGCAGAGCAATCGGGCATCAGCATGCTAACGGTGCATGGCCGTACCCGCGCTGATCTGTATCACGGTGAAGCGGAATACGAAACTATCACTGCAGTGAAGTCCGCAGTACGCATTCCGGTGGTAGCCAATGGCGATATTCATTCGCCTGAAAAGGCAGCCTTTGTTTTGCAGCAAACGGGCGCCGACGCCATCATGATTGGCCGCGCAGCACAAGGCCGTCCCTGGATATTTCGGGAGATTGATTGCTACCTGAATACCGGTAAAAAATTAGATGTTCCTGAGGTTGCTGAAATTCAGGCCATCATGAATGATCACTTAATTGATCACTATGCCTTTTATGGGGAATACATTGGGCTCCGTACTGCCCGCAAGCACATTGGCTGGTATTGCAAAGGCTTACGTGACTCGCATGCCTTTCGCCAGCGCATGAATACCGCCGATGACTGCAAAACCCAATTGCAAATGGTGAATGATTTTTTTGATGAGATGAAATCCCATTCGGATCGCCTATTATTTTTAGAAGCCGCTTAAATAGACTGAGTTACACGATGCCCAATAAACACCCCATTAGCGAATGCGTTCATACCCAATTGCAGCGTTATTTTGCCGATCTCAATGGCAACCCTCCCGATGATGTTTACCACATGGTTTTGAGTGTGGTGGAAAAGCCCATGCTCGAAGTAGTAATGCAGCACGCCAAGCAAAATCAATCGCTGGCTGCGCAATACCTCGGCATTAACCGCAATACGCTCCATAAAAAATTAACCGAACATCAGCTGATATAAAGCGGCGCCCTGATACCAAACCTTTGCATACATACATACGACCATGATTCGCACCGCACTCTTATCCGTATCCGACAAAAAGGGCATTGTTCCTTTTGCCCAATCGCTGCATGCCTTGGGTATCAAATTAATTTCCACTGGCGGAACAGCCAAACTCCTTGCAGAAAATGGCTTGCCCGTTACCGAGGTATCGTCCCTCACCCAGTTTCCAGAAATGCTCGATGGTCGAGTGAAGACACTGCACCCGATGGTTCATGGCGGCTTACTCGCGCGTCGCGACTCCAAAGAGCATATGGATGCCATCGCGGCACAGGGTATTGCGCCGATTGATATGCTGGTCATTAATCTTTATCCATTCAATCAAACCGTAGCGAAAGCCGAGTGCTCTTTTGACGAAGCGGTTGAGAACATTGATATTGGCGGACCAGCTATGCTGCGCGCGGCAGCAAAAAACCATCAGGATGTGACGGTGTTGATTTCACCAGACGACTATGAGCCCATTTTGGCTGAAATGAAAGCGCATCAGAACACGGTTTCGTATGAAAGTAATTTGAGCCTGGCCAAAAAAGTGTTTGCACATACGGCACAGTATGACGGTGCAATTGCAAACTACCTATCATCGCTAGGCAGCGATTTAGACCACGCTAGCCGCTCGCCCTACCCAGAGACCCTGAACCTGGCATTTACTAAGGTGCAAGAGATGCGCTACGGCGAGAATCCCCATCAATCGGCTGCGTTTTACCGTGATACAGCTAGCGTTGCAGGTGCCCTCGCCAATTATCATCAGATTCAGGGCAAAGAGCTGTCTTACAACAATATTGCCGATGCGGATGCCGCATGGGAATGCGTGAAGAGCTTTTCTGCGGACTCTACTGCTGCTGCAGCCTGCGTCATTATCAAACACGCTAATCCGTGTGGTGTCGCTACCGGTGCAAGCGGCCTTGAGGCCTATCAAAAAGCCTTTAAAACCGATCCGAGTTCTGCCTTTGGGGGCATCATTGCATTGAATGTGCCTTGTGATGGAGCAATGGCCGAAGCAATCTCTAAGCAATTTGTGGAAGTGCTAATTGCGCCCCACTTTACTGCCGAAGCAAAAGCCCTTTTTGCGAGCAAGCAAAATGTGCGCTTACTTGAAATTCCACTCGGTACTGAATTTAATGCATTCGATATGAAGCGCGTAGGCGGTGGTTTATTAGTGCAATCGCCGGACTTTAAAAACGTCGCGCAATCCGAGCTACGCGTAGTCTCAAAACGCCAGCCGACCCCAACGGAACTCACGGACATGATGTTCGCTTGGCGGGTTGCTAAGTTTGTCAAATCCAATGCCATTGTGTATTGCGCCAATGGCATGACTTTGGGCATTGGTGCCGGTCAAATGAGTCGGATTGATTCGGCACGCATGGCCAGCATTAAGGCCGAGACTGCGGGCCTGAGCCTGGCATCCTCTGCGGTTGCCAGCGATGCGTTTTTTCCATTTCGGGATGGCTTGGATGTGGTTGTTTCTGCAGGCGCAAGCTGCGCGATTCAGCCGGGTGGCAGCATGCGCGATGAGGAAATCATCGCTGCTGCCAATGAGCATGGCATTGCGATGGTCTTTACTGGCACTCGCCATTTCCGTCACTAGAACAAAACGG
>JBEBBK010000001.1:0-75414 GCA_041158405.1 Pseudomonadota bacterium | reverse complement strand
CGGCGCATCTGATCAACAATGGCGCGTGAGCGTGTATCTGCCAGCGGCAGCGTTTCCAGATGACTATTGAGGTGCTTTTCCACCTGCTTTTCGGTTTCCGCAACAAAACCAAGACTCCATCGATCGCCGGCTAAGCCAGCCAGTAAGCCGATCCCAAAAGATCCGGCATACCAAATGGGATTTAAATAACTGGTGTGTGAGCCGAGTTCAGACAGGCGTTCTTCACACCACGCCATGTGATCCATTTCCTCTTGTGCTGCATGATCGAGCATGGCCCGCGTTTCAGGGCTTCGTGCCACAATTTTCTGCGATTGGTATAAGGCTTGGGCACACACTTCGCCCACGTGATTAACCCGCATGAGCCCAGCAGCATGGGCTCGCTCGGCAGAATCAAGGGTGGCTGTATTTTCTGCTGTCGGCATTGCGCGGCGGGCCTGAGCGCCTCCAGCAAGGGATCGTAAGGCGACATCAAACTCGGTAATGAATCGGTCCAGCAGTGACATGGGCATAGTTAAAACTATACCGTGACTTCGGCCTTCACGTGTTGCTTGGTCTTGAGGCCCAGTTCGGCCAGCAGTGCACGATCTTCCTCTGCCTCTGGGTTGCCAGTAGTCAGCAATTGATCGCCATAAAAAATCGAATTGGCGCCCGCCTGAAAGCACATCGCTTGGACGGCTCGGCCCAGCTCTTGCCTCCCGGCAGATAAGCGCACACGGGCTTTGGGCATGGTGATGCGAGCTACTGCGATGGTTCGCACAAACTCCAAGGGGTCCATCGGCGGCTGATCGGCCAGTGGTGTGCCCGCAACTGGAACCAAATGATTGATCGGCACTGACTCGGGATATGGACTTAAATTAGCCAAGCGCGTAATGAAGGCAGCGCGCTGCTCGCGCGATTCACCCATGCCTACAATTCCGCCACAGCACACCGACATACCAGCAGCACGGACGTGCGAGATCGTATCCAAGCGATCCTGATAGTCACGGGTCTTGATTACCGAGCGGTAGAAATCCTCACTGGTATCGAGGTTGTGGTTATAGAAATCTAGTCCTGCGCCTTGCAAGGCCTTGGCCTGTTCTGGCTCGAGCATGCCGAGTGTGGCGCAGGTTTCTAGGCCAAGGGCTTTAACTCCCCGAATCATGGCGGACACTTTTTCAATATCGCGGTCTTTGGGTTCGCGCCAGGCTGCGCCCATACAGAATCGATTAGAGCCGGCCGCTTTCGCTGCCTTCGCCGCCTCCAGTACTTCCTCCAAATCCATCAATTTGTTGGCTTTAACATCCGTGCTGTACCGCGCTGCTTGAGGGCAATAGCCACAATCTTCCGGACAGCCGCCGGTCTTTATGGACAACAAGGTAGCCAATTCCACATCACCCTCTGGGAAATAAGACCGGTGCACTTCTTGAGCACGAAAAAGCAAATCATTGAATGGCAGAGCAAACAAAGCCTCAACCCGCGCTACCGTCCAGTCGCCCTCAGAAATACTGCCTTTTGCGGCCGATACCGGCACTGCTTGAATCAGGGGTTTTTCGAGGACTTGGCTTTGGGACATAAGGAAATTCCAAAAAAGGAGGCAATAAGCCATAAACATAACAGATGAATCCACTTGAAGCCGAAAACTAATGGTCAAATATCACTCATGACGACATCGGTAAGCCAGCCCAAATCAACTGACGAGTGGATTTTGCGAAGCCTTGCGTCGGTCTGGCACCCCTGCACCCAAATGAAGCACCACGAGCACATGCCCTTGGTGACGATTACTCGGGGCAAGGGTGCATGGTTATATGACGATCAAAATAAGCCCATTCTGGATTGCATCAGCTCCTGGTGGACGAATTTATTTGGCCATTCCAATCCGTTTATCAATCAGCGTATTCAGGATCAACTCGAAAAAATTGAGCACGTGATGCTGGCAGGGTTTACGCACCAGCCCGTGATCGAGCTATCAGAGCGACTCTCGGCTTTAACGCATCATCGCCTGGGGCATGCTTTTTACGCATCGGACGGCGCCTCTGCAGTAGAGATTGCCTTAAAGATGAGTCACCACTACTGGCAACTCACTGGGAAGCCTGAAAAATCCCGATTCGTCTGTTTACAAAATAGTTACCACGGTGAAACCCTAGGGGCTTTGGCCGTAACCGACGTGCCCTTGTTTAGAACTGCGTACGGATCGCTGCTGTCGGATGTATTCACCGTAATGTCGCCTGACAGTCGCCAAGCGCAGGATGGGGAATCGGCGACTGAAGTTGCGCTGCGTGCCGCGCATGAATTAGAAATGCTTTTGCAAACGGAACACCACCATATTGCTGCGCTCATACTCGAGCCACTGGTGCAATGCGCTGGGCAAATGGCAATGCACTCCCCGCAATACCTTCAGCGCGCACGCGCACTCTGCGATCAGTATGGCGTTCATCTCATCGCCGACGAAATTGCAGTGGGCTGTGGCAGAACAGGTCGATTCTTTGCCTGCGAGCATGCGGGTATTTGGCCTGACTTCATTACCCTCTCTAAAGGAATTAGCGGCGGCTATTTACCCTTATCACTGTGTCTGACGACTGACGGTATTTATCAGGCTTTCTACTCAGACGATACTGCCCGCGGTTTTTTGCATTCCCACTCCTATACTGGCAATCCACTAGCCTGCGCTGCTGCACTGGCCTGCCTTGATCTTTTTGAGACGGAGCAAGTTTTAGATCGCAATCTGCAACGTGCGAAAGACCTCTCCACGGCATTTGCATGGACCAAAGCTGATACTCGCATCGAACACGTAAGGCAACAGGGCATGATCTTGGCTTTTGATGTGGTCCATAAGGCATTGAGTAAGCCAGGCACATTTGCCCGCGAGGTATTTACACGCGGCATCGAGGAAGGGATTTTGGTAAGGCCAATTGGCTCTACGGTCTACGTCATGCCGCCCTATATATTGAGCGCCGCTGAAACCATGGAAATGGGTAAGCGTATTCAGCTGGTGGTTAAAGATGTTCTGCACGCACAAAAGTCATGAAATCTAGCGTAAGCACATTTACTGCCCTGGCCCTTGCAGAACAACAGCTGGGGACTCTAGATGCCAAATTATTGCGACGTCGCCTCAAGCAAACGCAAAGCCCTTGCGATGTCGAAGTCAAAGTAGCGGGTCGCCTCCTAAAAGCATTTTGTAGCAATGATTACCTTGGCTTTGCTAATCACCCGCGGCTTATCGCAGCGATGGCTGAAGGCGCAGCGCAGTATGGTGTTGGCAGCGGCGCCTCACACCTCATCAGCGGCCATAGCATGGCACATGACTTACTGGAGACCGAATTAGCCCGCACACAAGAGAAACATATTAACGATGCGCGCGCACTCTTTTTTTGCACGGGCTACCTTGCCAACATCACAGTAATTACTACGCTAGCAGGATTAGGTTTACATGCAGCAAATCATAATTCTGGGATTGGCATCTACTCTGCCAAGTTAAATCATGCATCCCTCATCGATGGTGTCAAACTGGCAGCAGCGCAAACAAAAGCAGCAGTTCATTTATTCGATCACACCAATCTAGCCCATCTAAACGAAATGCTTCAAGCTGATTCAGCGGCGCACAAATTGATTGTGACGGACGGTGTGTTTAGTATGGATGGGGACTTAGCTCCAGTAGCCGATCTACTGGCGATTGCAGAAGCCTACGATGCACTACTAATTGTCGATGATGCTCACGGCTTTGGCGTTCTTGGAAAATACGGTCACGGTATTTTGGAGCACTGCCAAATTCAATCGGATCGCATTGTTTACATCGGCACGCTGGGTAAAGCCGCTGGTGTCAGTGGCGCATTTGTCTGTGCCCATAAAACACTGATGGAATGCCTGATTCAAAAAGGACGTCCCTACATTTACAGCACCGCCACTCCTCCAGCCATTGCGCATACCGTACTGGCGAGCTTGCATCTGACCGAAGGTGAGGAAGGTCAAGCACGACGTGCACACTTAAATCAACTCATTGCCATTTGGCATCAGGAAATGCAATTGCAACACTGGCACCTTGGCTCGTCGATGACCCCGATTCAACCGCTGGTATTGGGTAGCAATGCAGCGGCACTAGTCGCATCACAACAATTAGACGATGCAGGCTATTGGATTCCGGCGATACGTCCGCCGACTGTTCCAGAAGGCAGTGCGCGCTTGCGTATTACTTTCTCGGCCAATCACAGCACCCTGGCAGTGCGCGAACTCATTTCCGAATTACAAAAAGTAGAAGCTAGTGTTTACAACTCTAGCGAAACAAAGGCGCTATGAGTCAATCCAGTAAGCGTGGATTTTTTATTACCGGCACCGATACCGAAGTCGGTAAGACGCTGATTGCTTCTGCGCTGATTCTCAAAATCAAAGCGCTTGCACCCAATCAAAGGGTGATGGGTTTTAAACCGGTGGTTGCGGGAACAAGCCAATCGCCTGCCGGCATAACCGTGAACGAAGACCTGGAATCACTCAAATTAGCATCGGGCTACCCGGGGAATGCGACTGATCTATGCCCTTATGTTTTACCAGCTCCGGCAGCGCCCCACTTGGTAGCGAATTCGATGGGCGTCACGCTGGAACTCTCCACTATGCTCTCGGCCTATGAAGTGATAAGCACAAAGGCTGATTGGATTGTGGTTGAAGGTGCGGGCGGCTTTTTAGTACCAATCAATGAAGAGCAGGATTTAGGGGATTTCGCAGAGGACCTGCAGATGCCGGTGATCCTGGTAGTTGGGCTGCGCCTGGGCTGCATTAATCATGCCCTCTTAACCGTTGCGGCGATTGACCAGCGCGGCCTCACGCTTGCCGGGTGGGTGGCCAACACGCTTGATGCTGACATGCCCTACTTACAGGAGAATATCGATACACTGCAGGCTCGCATTCCTGCGCCGCTCTTGGGGGTTGTGAAGCCACTACCAGCAGAGTGTCGACACCAAACCCATCACGCTTACCCATTAGCAGCAATGCAGTTTGCAGTCGACGCGCTTGACTCAGACCGTATTGCGCGCTTGATCGCGTAGCACGCGCCGCAGTATCTTTCCGACGTTGTTTTTGGGAAGACTCTCGGTAAACTCGATTGCACTCGGGCGCTTATATGAACTGAGCCGCTCTACGCAAACTTCCATAATCCGCTCGGCAGTCAAATCAGTGTCGTCCGAAACCACAAACAACTTGACTAACTCGCCCGCTGCCGACTCGATACCGACGACAGCGCATTCCAATACGCCCGGTATGGATGCAACGACATCCTCTACTTCGTTTGGATACACCTTAAATCCAGCGACCGTAATCATGTCCTTCTTGCGATCGACAATGCGAAAAAAACCAGCCGAGTCCATTACGCCAATATCACCTGACTTAAAGAATCCATCTGGCGTGATGGCATTCACGGTTTCTTCTGGCTGATTCCAATACCCCTGCATCACCTGCGGACCGCGGATGTAAATTTCCCCGACCTCTCCAACTGGCAAGGGTGATCCCGACTCATCCCGAATGGATAACTCCGTATCGGAAAGTGGATAGCCAATGCCGCCTGTAAATGCGTCGATCAAAGGGGTATTACAACAAGCCACCGGTGCGGTCTCCGATAGGCCATAGCCCTCTGCAATCGCAACACCGGTGAGTGCTTTCCATCGGTCTGCTACCGATTTTTGTACCGCCATGCCGCCACCAATCGTCAGAACCCACTGCGAGAAATCCAACTTGGCAAAGTCGGCATTATTGAGCAAGGCCTGAAACAAGGTATTTACGCCTGGGAAAAAATTAATCTCTGGAAACGCTTTCAAGATTCCGACCAAGTTCGGAACATCGCGGGCATTGGGAACCAAAATAATTTTCGCGCCCAAGCGCATACCCAAAAGACCACAGCCAGTAAAAGCAAAGATGTGATACAGCGGCAGTGCACATAAAAAATTCCATTGCTCAATTGGCTTGACCCGTTCAATTGGCCTTAGCCAGGTTTCCACTTGCAATAGATTGGCGAGTAAATTACGGTGCGTCAAAATGGCGCCTTTACTCACACCAGTAGTGCCGCCGGTGTATTGCAATAAAGCAATCGAATCCCCACTCAGAAGCGGCCTTTGGTATTGCGCACGTTTACCATGATCAAGCGTTGGCTTGAGTTGCAAGCAATTGAGGTTTGCTGGCAAGGTATAGGGTTCCACCTTGCGTTTAAATGTACGAATAAAGCGATCGAGCCAAGGACCGCGCCAGCCCAAAAATTCACCAATGCTACTGACAAACGCGTGCTTGATTGGCAGACTTGGATTGATGTGGAGCGCTTGCTCTAGGGTGCTACCAAAATGCTCCAAAACCACAATCGCTTCAGCACCGCTATCGCGCAACTGAAACTCCAATTCATGCGCGGTGTACTGGGGATTGATGCTCACCACCACATACCCCGCCCGCATAATTCCGTATAGAGCCACGGGGTATTGCGGTAAGTTGGGCAGCATCATTGCCACGCGTGCGCCCTTGCTTAATCCGATGCCCTGCAAGTAGCTAGCAAATTGCAATGATGCCGCGTCTAGTTCGCGATAGGTAAGGCCTTTGCCCATGCACCAAAAGGCTGTCCGCTCTGCATAGCGGCTGAACGCGTCTTCCAACACCTCGACTAGCGACTGATGGGCGCTGTAATCTAGTTGCGCCGGTACGCCAGGTGGATATTGCGTAAGCCAAGGAAGGGGTGGGGTAGTGTTTGACATAGGTTCCACAATGTTGTTTCCGTACTGTAGCAATATTCGTATTTTTCATGATTTATAACGTATTGCATTGCAATATGCAGGTGAATTCCCTTTCAGATAAGATCATCCTATGCGATTACTTCCTGAAATCGTCGATTCAGCGGCCACCATTCAAGCGATTCGACGCGACATCCACGCGCACCCCGAGTTGCGCTTTGAGGAAATCCGTACAGCGGAACTTGTAGCGGAGACCTTGACCCGTTGGGGCATTCCCATAGTGCGTGGCCTTGGTAAGACAGGCGTGGTCGGCCGCATTGACGGTGACGTAGGCCCAGGAAAAATGATTGGTTTGCGGGCGGATATGGATGCATTACCGCTGCAAGAAAAAAATGCCTTTGCGCATGCCTCGCAACATCCCGGAAAAATGCATGCCTGCGGTCACGATGGGCACACAGCCATATTGCTGGGCGCTGCACACTACTTTTCAAGCCACCGTAACTTTGCTGGCTCGATCATTTTTATTTTCCAGCCGGCAGAAGAAGGTGGTGGTGGTGCTCGCGAAATGATTGCCGACGGCTTGTTTAAGCAATTTCCGTGCGATGCCGTTTTTGGCTTACACAATTGGCCGGGCTTAGCCGAAGGTCATTTTGGAGTAACCCCCGGGCCCATGATGGCCTCTAGCAATGAGTTCACGATTACCATTCGTGGCAAAGGCGGTCATGCAGCTTTGCCGCACAACAGTGCTGATCCGGTTCTTGCTGGAGCACATGTAGTGACAGCACTGCAGAGTATCATTACCCGCAATAAGCGCCCGGTCGATGCCGCCGTTCTATCGGTGACGCAGTTTCATGCCGGTGAGACCAGTAATGTGATTCCCGACAGCGCGCTCATCGGGGGTACGGTTCGCACCTTCACGAACGAAGTGCTCGACCTGATTGAGCGACGCTTAAATGAAGTTGCCCAACATGTTGCGCAAGGTTTTGATTGCGAGGCCGATGTTGTCTTCACACGCAACTACCCGCCCACCATTAACCATGAGCATGAAACACAATTTGCCATCGGCGTTATGCAGGGTCTAGTCGGCGCAGATAAAGTAAACCCCCGCATTGACCCGACTATGGGAGCGGAAGACTTTGCCTTTATGTTGCAAGAAAAACCCGGATGCTATGTATTTTTAGGCAATGGCGATGGCGATCATCGCAGCATCGGTCATGGCATGGGGCCATGTCACCTACACAACCCCTCGTACGACTTTAATGACGCATTGATTCCCGTCGGGGTTAACTACTGGGTCGCATTGGCGCAGAAATACCTGGCGAAGCCCTAAACTCCCAAAGCACGTGTTTTAGGAGTTTTTAAATTTTGGCGGCCGCTTCTCCATGAATGCAGCCATTCCTTCTTTTTGATCGTCCGTTCCAAAACAACTATGAAAGAGGCGACGCTCAAAACGAATGCCTTCCGATAAAGGCATCTCATACGCCGCATTGATGCTTTCTTTCACCATAATGGTAGTTAATAGCGGCATGTCGGCAATGGTTTTTGCAATTGCGCCCACTTGAGTGAGCAATTCTGCGGCGGGGAAAATCCGGCTCACTAAACCGGCGCGCTCGGCCTCTAGGGCATCCATCATCCGGCCAGTAAGGCAAAGGTCCATTGCTTTGGATTTAGAGACTGCTCTGGGCAAGCGCTGCGTACCGCCAGCACCAGGCAGAATGCCCAACTTCACTTCGGGCTGACCAAACTTAGCGCCATCGCCGGAAAAGATCATGTCGCACATCATGGCTAGCTCGCAACCTCCGCCAAGTGCATAGCCATTCACCGCCGCAATTACTGGCTTGCGAATGTGTCGAATGGTCTCCCAATTGCGGGTAATGAAGTCCTGTCGATACACTTCATGAAATTCATACTGAGCCATCTTCGCAATGTCTGCGCCAGCAGCGAATGCTTTCTCACTACCGGTAATAATGATGCAGCCAATCTGATCATCTGCATCAAATGTCAATAAGGCCGCACCCAACTCATCCATCAGGGCATCGTTTAAGGCATTGAGGACCTGTGGGCGATTTAAGGTAATCGTTGCTACTTTGCCATCGACGGCGGTGAGTATGGTGTCGTAATGCATTTTTTCCTTTAAGCGGTTGCGATGTTGTAGCTCATGATTGCGTGCATTTATTTCGGTAATAGTAACCACATCTGCCCGTCTTGCTTCATCCTGCCAGCAAGCTCTCCGGCAGCATCGCCGGTACCCCAATAGTAATCGGCACGAACACCGCCGACAATAGCAGTCCCTGTATCTTGCGCCATAACTAAGCGGCGTAAGGTTTGCTTACTCAAAGGGCGAGTCGTTACAATAAAAACAGGCGCCCCAAGCGGCATTGCTTTAAGGTCGACTGCAATGCTGCGCTCTGCGGTTAATGGCACGCCAAGCGCACCGATCGGACCTAAATCTGGACTGACATTACTCGGTAACTCTTTAAAGAATACAAACCGCGGATTCGCATTGAGCATTTCTTCTACGCGGCGCGGATTGCGCTTAGCCCAGCTCTGAATGCCTTGCATCGTCGCTTGGCTGCGGGTGATCTCGCCTTTATTCAAAAGCCACTGGGCAAAGGATTTGAATGGCTGTTCATTCGTACCAGCAAAGCCAAAGCGCAACACCGTGCCATCATCCAGTTTGATTTTGCCCGAGCCCTGAATTTGCATGAAGGCTGCAGCAACCGGGTCTTCGACCCAAACCAGCTCTGAGCCGCGCAATAGATTTGAGTCCATCAACTCAGCACGCGTTGGTCCTGGATTTGGTTTATTGCGGCTCCATGCTGCGGGATAGCCATATAGGGGCACGGCATATCGCGAGGTGCGTACACGCGAGCCATTCATGATCGGCTCGTAATAGCCGGTCACCAATCCGGTTTCACTGCCAGTGGAATTGCTGCGAATGGCGTATGCCTGAAACGCATCCTCAAAATAGCGTCGCACTGCTTGTGGATTCGAGCCAGATACGGTTTTGGCTCGATCACAAACGCCGCTCCAGGATCGGGTGCTATTGCGCTTCACCATGGCTTTGCAGCTTTCAAGCCATGCAGACCACGCTGCGCTCAAGTCATCTTCTTGCCAGCCTGGTATTTGCTGCCACGCTACGGCACTAAACGTGGCGATGGGGCTAGTAAAGCTTGCTGCAGGGGCGCTACTCTCTGTCGCTGGCGCTCGTTGTCCTGGGGCTCGTGTGGGCGGGGTAGCGCACCCCACCAGCAAGACCAGCACCAGAGCGAACATCGCGATAAGATGGCACCGGTGCAGCGATTGCTGTTTCTTGCTTTTATTAAAAGGGTGCCAATTCATCATCATGATTGCCAATTTACTCGATCAATACCCCATGCTGCTGTTTGTACTCGAGGGCCTGCTGGCCTTATGCCTACTTTTATTCATTGTTTTTTGGACCAGTAAGGGCAGAAAAGAGGACTAAGCCCCCACACCCTTAATGAAGGGTGCGCGGCATCACGAGAGCAAATTCAGCGATCGGCGCCTGAAAAAAGTGGGCATCCTCTGTAACGCAGAAGTATTCTCCGCGCATGGTGCCGGCAGGCGTGGGCAAAGTGGCCCAACTGGTGTACTCAAACTGCTCGCCGGCACGCAATAGGGGCTGCTGCCCCACAATCCCTAAACCACGAACTTCCTGTACGGCATTGTCGCCATCGGTAATATGCCAGTGGCGTGCAATGAGCTGCACCGGGGTAGTGCCGACATTGCGAATCGTGACCGTGTAGGCAAAGGCAAATTGCCGGTTATCGGGGTCAGACTGCTCTGGCAAGTACTGGGAGCGTACAGAAATACGGATTTCGTGGGAATTCATGGAGGCATTCTGCTTCATCCTGAAGGCAACTGCAAGCTAGAATCTAGGTATGGATAGTCAAAAACCCTTTTCTTTCAAGCCAATATGAGCCAAAAGCCAGAACTAGGTCAATCGAAGCAGTGCCTTATTGCCCCATCCATTCTGTCCGCCGACTTTGCTCGCTTGGGCGAAGAAGTCACTGGCGTTTTGTCCGCCGGGGCAGACTGGGTGCACTTTGATGTGATGGACAACCATTACGTACCCAATCTCACCATTGGGCCTTTGGTTTGCGAAGCCATCCGCTCCTATGCCGTGAAAGATGGCAAGCCAGCCATGATTGATGTCCATTTAATGGTGGAGCCCGTTGACCGCATCATTCCAGACTTCGCTAAGGCAGGAGCTAATTTAATTAGCTTCCACCCAGAAGCAAGTGGCCACGTGCACCGCAGCCTCAATTTGATTCGTGATAACGGCTGCTACGCTGGCCTCGTGTTTAATCCAGCTACGCCGCTGGATCACCTCGATCACACCTTGGATTTAATTGATTTGGTTTTGCTGATGTCGGTGAATCCTGGTTTTGGCGGGCAGTCCTTTATTCCGAGCACGCTAGAGAAAATTACGACGCTACGTGCGCGCCTGGATCGCCATGAGCAGGAGACCGGCAAACACATTCGCCTTGAAGTTGATGGTGGCATTAAGGTTGACAATATCGCGGCGATTGCCAAGGCGGGTGCCGATACCTTTGTTGCCGGATCGGCTATTTTTGGCAAACCAAATTACGCTGATGTCATTACGGCCATGCGAACGGAAGTGAGCAAAGCCTAATGCAACGCGCTGAATTTGATGCCCTAGCCATTCAGGGTTTTAATCGCATACCCCTTGTACAAGAAACACTAGCCGATCTAGAAACACCGCTATCCCTTTACCTCAAGCTCACGAGCACCAGCGGTCAAAAAAATACTTACTTACTAGAGTCTGTTGTTGGGGGCGAGCGTTTTGGGCGCTTTTCATTTATCGGTCTTCCAGCAAAAACCATCCTCCGCTCGATTGGCACTCCGCTCGCGCCTACCACCGAAGTCGTCACTGATGGCGTGGTTGTCGAAACTAACCACGACAACCCATTGGATTTTGTGGATGCCTACTTTAAGCGCTTTAAGGTAGCCGTTCCGCCCGGCCTACCCCGTTTTTGCGGTGGGCTCGCAGGCTATTTTGGCTATGACACGGTGCGCTACATCGAGTCCCGCCTTGCACAACATACCTTGCCCGATGAATTGCATGTGCCCGACATTCAATTGATGCTCACCGAAGAGCTCGCAGTGATTGATAACGTAGCGGGTCGCATTTATTTAATTGTGTACGCCGACCCCAATATTAAAAATGATTTTGATCGGGCACAAGCGAGATTGGATGAGCTGCGTCAGTGTATCGGTCGCTCAATCTCCATGCCGGCAACGCTGCCAAGCACTAAAACCGAATTGATTCGCCGATTTGATGCTGCCGATTTTGAAGCCGCTGTTCGCCGTACGAAAGACTACATCTTGGCAGGCGACTGCATGCAAGTGGTGATTGGTCAGCGCATTAGCAAGCCATTTACCCAATCGCCCTTGGCACTCTACCGCGCATTGCGCTCATTAAACCCCTCGCCCTATATGTATTTCTATGATTTCGGCGACTTGCAGGTGGTCGGCTCATCGCCGGAAATCTTAGTGCGACAAGAGCTGCGCGAATCACAAAAGATTGTGACCATTCGACCTCTGGCTGGAACCCGTCCCCGCGGCGCAACTCCAGAAGAGGATGCGCGCTTAGCGACCGAACTACTCGCTGACCCCAAAGAAATTGCTGAACACGTGATGCTCATTGATTTAGCGCGCAACGATGTAGGTCGCATTGCTAAAACGGGCACGGTTAAAGTCACCGACTCGATGGTGATTGAAAAATACTCGCATGTGCAGCACATTGTTAGCTCGGTTGAAGGAGAGCTACTCGATAATATGAGCAATATGAATGTGCTCCGAGCCACCTTCCCCGCAGGTACTTTATCGGGCGCTCCTAAAATACGCGCCATGGAAATCATAGATGAAATGGAGATTACCAAGCGTGGCATCTATGGCGGTGCAGCCGGTTACCTGTCTTTCTCTGGCGACATGGATGTGGCAATCGTCATTCGTACGGGTGTCATTCGCGATGGCATGCTGCACTCGCAAGCAGGTGCTGGGGTTGTAGCTGACTCCGACCCAGCCGCTGAATGGCGTGAAACCGAAGCCAAGGCACGTGCGGTTCTGATGGCTGCTGATTTAGTACAAGGAGGTCTTGATGCTCCTCATGATTGATAACTACGATTCGTTCACCTATAACCTCGTTCAGTATTTTGCTGAACTCGGTGAAGATGTTCGCGTATATCGCAATGATGAAATCACCCTTGAACAGATTGAGGCACTTAAACCCGATCGCATTTGCATTTCACCAGGACCCTGCAGCCCAAGCGAGGCCGGCATTTCAGTTGAAGTGATTAAGCACTTTGCTGGCAAGGTGCCTATTTTGGGAGTCTGCCTTGGCCACCAGGCGATTGGTGAAGCATTCGGCGGCGACATCATTCGTGCGCAGAAAGTGATGCACGGTAAAACCGATGCAATTACACATACCGGTGTTGGGGTATTTCAAAAGCTGCCCAGTCCATTTACGGTAACGCGCTATCACTCGCTGGCGATTGATCGCAACACCATCCCGGCGTGTTTAGAGATTACGGCGCAATCTCCTGATGGTGAAATCATGGGCGTACGGCACCGTGAGTTACCAATCGAGGGTGTCCAGTTCCATCCTGAATCCATTTTGTCTGAGCAAGGCCATGCCCTTCTCAAAAACTTCCTGAAATTAAAGGCAAATTAAGCCATGCCGATGTCACCATCCGAAGCCCTGCAAAGCTGTATTGAAGGTCGTGAACTAAGTCATGCCGATATGACCGCGATGATGCGCCACATCATGAGCGGTGATATTCCGCCCACCCTGGTCGCTGCTTTTTTAGTCGCACTGCGAACCAAAAAAGAAACCGTCGGAGAAATCGCAACGGCAGCACAAGTCATGCGCGAGTTTGCTACTCCAGTGCATGTGCCCAACATCGCCCATTTAGTCGATGTGGTTGGCACTGGCGGTGATGGTGCACACACCTTTAATATTTCAACAGCGGCAATGTTTGTGGCAGCTGCCGCTGGTGCCAAAATTGCCAAGCATGGTAATCGCAGCGTGAGCAGTAAGTCCGGCAGCGCTGATGTTTTAGAGGCGTTGGGCGCCAATCTCGCACTCAGCCCAGAGCAGGTTGCACACTGCATCAGTAATGTTGGCGCTGGCTTTATGTTTGCCCCAAACCACCACCCCGCAATGAAGAACGTTGTTCCCATTCGCAGAGAGCTTGGAGTTCGTACCATTTTTAATATTTTGGGACCGCTAACCAATCCAGCCAATGCAAAACACATTCTGATGGGCGTGTTTAATGCGGAGTTGGTTGGTATTCAGGCGCGTGTGTTGCAGTCGCTTGGAATGGGCCATGCCATGGTCGTGTTTGGCCGCGATGGCCTCGATGAAATTTCCCTCGAGGGCCCCACACTCATCGGCGAACTCAAAAATGGGCTGGTGAGTGAATATGAGATTCATCCGCATGATTTTGGTTTAAGCACCGCGCCCACTAGCGGTTTTCAGGTGGCGAATAGCGAAGAGTCCAAGCAGATTGTGCTCCGCGTTCTGAGCGGCGAGGCAGGTCCTACCAGCGATATTGTTTGCCTTAATGCCGGCGCCACACTTTATGTTGCCGATCTAGTGCCGGACATTGCTGCCGGAGTTGCGATGGCTAAAGCCGCCATTGCAAGCGGCGCTGCACGCAGCACCTTAGATCAATTCATAGCGGCAACTCAGGTGAAATCGTGAGCGATATCTTAGACCGCATTATTTCAACTAAGCGTGTCGAAGTTGCACATGGCCTGAGCACTATGACTATGAACGCATTGCGTGATCAAGTCGAATTGCAGCGTCAAGACCCTCTTTTTAAGCCGCGTGGATTCGTGGCCGCCATTAAGCGTAAGCTTGCCAATGGCAATCCGGGCATCATCGCTGAAATTAAAAAAGCCAGCCCCAGTAAGGGTGTCTTGCGTGTTGATTTTGAGCCAGCATGGATTGCAAAAAGCTATGAGCAGCATGGTGCTGCCTGCCTCTCAGTCTTAACGGATGTCGAGTATTTTCAGGGGTCGAGTGCGTATTTAAAAGCGGCGCGCGCAGCTTGCTCCCTGCCTGTTCTGCGCAAAGATTTTATGATTGATCCCTATCAGGTGCTTGAGGCACGGGCGATGGGTGCAGACGCTATCCTCTTAATTGCAGCGGCGCTGGATTTAGATCAGATGCGTGAGCTCGAGCAATGCGCGCACGATCTCGGCATGGATGTCTTGGTTGAAGTACACAATGCAGAAGAGCTTACGGCCGCACTACAGCTCAGAACTCCTTTGCTCGGTATCAATAACCGCAACCTCAAAACGTTTGAGGTCACCTTGGATACCACCGTCAACCTACTCAGCAGCATTGGTGACGACAAGATCATTGTGACTGAATCCGGCATCCTTGAGCGCGCGGATGTTCTGCGCATGCGAGAGCATCATGTCAATGTATTTCTGGTGGGCGAAGTATTTATGCGGGCGCCGGACCCCGGCGTGGCTCTGGCGGAGTTGTTTGCCTAATTCTGCTTAGGCTTGCTGCGCTTTAGCAAGTCAATGCTGTATTTGATGACAGCGATTAGCAAGATGGATCCTGCGATATCGCCAATAAACATTACGAGAAAATGATCTAAGCTGCTTGACTCTAAGTCGCGTAACTCAAACCAATACTGATGCAATCCAGCACTAATAAATGCATACGCTACAACGCAGATAATAATTTTTTGTAGGCTTAAATTACTGAGGTCATTATTAATGGGGATGCTTGAGACAATAAGCAACTTCGCTAACAACGGGGCAAATCCGGATATGAGCCCAATGCCGATACAGGTTACTAAATCAGTCGGGAAAACCCCAAAATAGGAAATAGCAAAAGAGGCCACAGCGATACCGATCGCACCAGCCAAACCAAAAATCAAAATGAGTAATAAACGCAGGCCCGCTGGCAAGTAAATCCAGCTCACGCCTAGATCGTATTTCACAGCCTCAGTGACCAAGTCATTGAGAAAAAATAAGGTGCTGTACAGTAGCGCACTAATGAGGACGCCCATCAGAAAAAGCGATGCGCTGCTAGATGTAATGCTGAGGTATTTCATGCCTTCTATTGTATGCACCTAATTCATCACTCTATTACGGCAGTGGGTGTTTATAATTAGCCTTAGGGTGTATATTGTTATATTACATCTTCATAAATCATCTTCGTCACATACAAAATGGCTGCTACTTTCAAATCCAAAAACCCGGCGTATATTCGCTTTCTCAATCTAATTGATGTGCTCGATCGCATCAATCCGGGCATGAAAGTAGATGCCATCGAGGAAAGCTTGCTGAATAAAATTGTTTTAAGTGCGCACCAAGGTCAAGTGATGTTGGTAGGTGATCTGATTTCGCTCGCTGAATTCGGTTCCCAGGCAACCTTACACGGCCGACTGAAAAATTTGCGGGCGATGGGCTTAATCGACATGGCCTCAGAGGAAGATGGTCGCAAAAAACATGTAGTGCCTACCAAGTTAGCAATGAAACGCTATGAAGAACTGTCGAAGTGCCTCGAAAAAGCGGTCCGCGCAGGCTAAATTGGCTTAGACGTTAAATAAGAAATTCAGTACGTCGCCGTCTTTGACGATGTACTCTTTTCCTTCCGCGCGCATTTTGCCCGCCTCTTTCGCCCCCGATTCCCCTTTGTATTGAATAAAGTCATCAAATGCAATGGTTTGCGCTCGAATAAAGCCGCGCTCAAAATCAGTATGGATTACGCCTGCTGCATTGGGTGCGGTGTCCCCAATGTGAATCGTCCACGCACGAACCTCTTTTACGCCCGCCGTGAAATACGTCTGCAAACCCAGTAACGCATAGCCCGCTCGAATAACCCGATCTAAGCCGGGCTCTTGCATGCCCATATCGGCCAAGAATTCAGTCTTGTCTGCGTCGTCTAGATCGGCAATTTCAGCCTCAATTGCAGCGCAGACCGCCACGACTGGAGCGCCCTCTTTTGCTGCATGGGCAATTACGGCATCCAAATGGGGGTTGTTTTCAAAGCCATCGTCTTTCACGTTGGCGACATACATAGCAGGCTTAGCAGTAATTAAGCAGAGGGGCTTTAGCAGCAGCTTCTCATCGTCACTCAGACTCATGCTGCGCACTGGCTGAGCTTCATTTAAATGTGCTTGAACCCTGCTTAGGACGGCTACCAAGGCAGCAGCTTCCTTATCATTGCCTGACTTGGCCGCCTTGCTGGAGCGATTCAGGGTTTTTTCAACGGTAGTTAGATCAGAAAGGGCCAATTCCGTATCGATGACGCCAATGTCGGAGATGGGATCGATCTTGCCGGCAACGTGAATCACATTTGGGTCATCAAAGCAGCGCACCACATGGGTAATCGCATCGGTTTCCCGAATGTTGGCTAAAAACTGATTACCAAGGCCCTCGCCCTTCGATGCGCCAGCAACCAAGCCCGCAATATCAACAAACTCAACGGCCGCCGGCACGATACGCTCTGGGCTCACAATGGCGGCCAAAGCAGCCAAACGGGGGTCAGGAACCTCGACTATGCCTACATTGGGCTCGATCGTGCAGAACGGGTAGTTTTCCGCCGCGATACCGGCTTTGGTAAGCGCATTAAAGAGGGTAGATTTGCCGACGTTAGGCAGGCCGACGATGCCGCATTTTAAAGACATGTCTCCATTGTAATTCGGCTTGTTTCGATATCATCCAGTTATGGCATTCAATCCATCCAAATCGATGACTACTCCAGCCGCATCCGCGCATGCTGCCGGCAAACTGCGCCAGTACGACGTGGCCGTGATTGGGGGCGGAATTGTGGGCAAAGCCTGCGCTCTGGGCCTAGCGCAACAGGGTTTTGATGTTATCCAAATCGCACCGGATTTAGACCAGCACACCGCCAAGCCCAGCGGGGATCGCTGGGCAGAACGTATTTACGCCATTTCTCCTGGCACCCGCTCCCTACTGCAATCCCTGCAAGTGTGGGATGCCATTGATCATGCGCGCCTGCAAGTAGTACGCGATATGCGCATCTACGGCGACCGTGGCGAACCAAGCGATGGACTACATCTGTCTGCATTTGAGGCAGGCGTTCCCCAGCTTGCCTGGATCGGGGAGTCCGATTTACTGGAACACACCCTCGAACAAGCCTGCCGTTTTCAGTCGAAATTGGAGTGCGTTATTGGGTCACTCGACAATCTGTTTATCGAACCCGATGGCGCCTTACTCAAATTACATACCGCACAATTGCCAGTCGAGATAAAAGCCAATTTGGTCATTGCAGCCGATGGCGCGAATTCATCCTTACGCACCATGCTCGAAATCCAGACCGATGAGAAATCCTATGAGCAACAGGCGGTGGTCGCCAATTTTTTATGCACGAACGCCCATTTAGAAACGGCATTTCAGTGGTTTTTACCAGGCGGTGACATTCTTGCGATGCTGCCCCTCCCTGGCAAGCAGGTCTCCATGGTGTGGTCAACCTCCCCCGAAAATGCCGCCCGCCTCATTACACTCGATGCCAGCCAATGGCAGTCTGAGTTTTCAATGCTGCACGATGGTGCAATCGTGCATGCCCTTGGAACACTCACCCCACACTCGAAACCAGGGTCGTTTCCGTTACGCAAAATCCGTGCGCAGCGCGTGATCGGGCCGGAGCTCATGCCTAAAGTGATTTTGATTGGGGATGCTGCGCACGTTATACACCCCTTAGCCGGACAAGGATTAAATTTGGGCTTACGCGATGTGGCCGCTTTACTGCGGATCCTGCGCGAACGTGAATCGTTTCGAGCAATTGCTGATCCGGTCTTGCTGCGCCGTTATGAACGCGAACGCCACGGCGATACCAGTGCCATACTGTGGGTAACCGACAGACTAAAAAAACTGTTTACGAGCACTAATCCCCTGCAGCAAAAAATTCGCAATTGGGGCATGGGTCTAGTTAACCGCAGTCATCTAATTAAACGGCATTTAATAAAAGAAGCACTAGGAGAAGTGAAATGAACAACGCCCTACGAAAAAGCAGCATAGCCCTTGTGTTCTGCGTCGGTGCATTTGGCTTATTGGGCGCCACTTCGCTTGTGCAGGCTCAAAATACCCAACAGATTAAAGCGGAGTTGCAAAAACGCTTGGGCAGTACTGCCAATATCAAGGGGGTATCAGCCTCACCGGTACCAGGCTTATTTGAAGTTCAGCTCAACAGTGAAATCTTTTACACCGATGCCAACGCAAAGTATTTAATACAAGGTGAAGTGATTGAGTTGGCCAGCGGTCAAAACCTGACCGAGAAACGCCAAGCGGATCTGAATCGCATACGTTGGTCTGATCTGCCTCTGAATAATGCAGTCAAAATGGTACGTGGCAACGGTAGTCGTCAACTCGCCGTTTTTGCTGACCCCAACTGCGGTTACTGTAAGCGCCTGGAAAAAACGTTTCAGCAACTGGATAACGTGACGGTTTACACCTTTTTATTGCCGATTCTGTCTGCAGACTCGGTACAAAAGTCCAAACAAATTTGGTGTTCTTCTGATGCTACCAAAGCATGGACAGACTGGACCATCAATAACACCACACCAAGCGGTAAAGGCGACTGCACTACACCGATCGATAAAAATCTAGCCCTTGCCAAATCGTATGGCATCACGGGTACCCCCACCATTTTCTTTACCGATGGCGCACGCTTCCCAGGCGCAGTGCAATTAAGTGACATTGAAAAGAAATTTGCTTCACTGAAATAAACCAACTCAACTGACTTTTTCCATGGCTATTCCAGCAATCCAATACACCGTCCATGCCGCCGACTTAGACGGCCATCGCTACGATGTCACTTTGCGCATTGCCAATCCGAATCCGGCAGGTCAAGTACTGCGCATGCCAGCCTGGATTCCGGGCAGTTATTTAATTCGGGACTTTAGTAAGCATATCGAAAGCATCGCGGCTTTTTCTGTCTTCGGCGCAGTTGAAACTGAACTTCCATTAGAGCGCATCGATAACGACACCTGGAAATTACCTTCTGTAGCTGCGGATACCATTATTGAGGTTCGCACTACGGTGTATGCCTTTGATACCTCAGTTCGTACGGCGTATCTGGATTCAGAGCGCGGCTTCTTTAACCCCAGTAGCCTGTGCTTAGCCGTGGAAGGCCAAACCCATTTACCCACTGCGCTCGCGATTGCGCCGATTGGTACCTGGTCGGTACAAACCACCTTAAGTCGCGCCAAGACCGATGCTGCGGGATTTGGTTTTTACCTCGCACCCAACTATGACGCCTTATTAGATCATCCCGTTGCACTAGGGCATTTTCAGACGATTGATTGGAAATCACGTGGTGCTCACCACAGCATGGTGATTCAGGGCTGCTTGCAAGAAGTCGATCGCAAGCGCCTCATCACCGACCTCAGTGCCATTTGCGACTCGATCATTGATTTGTTTGAGCCCAAAACAAAACGGGCGCCATTTCAGCGTTATTTATTTTTAGTCAATGCGGTTTTATCCGGCTACGGCGGTTTGGAGCACTCGGATAGCACGGCCTTGCTCTGCAATCGCGATCACTTACCGCAAGCGGGCTGCCCACTCAATGACGACCACTACCGTGAATTTTTAGGCCTATGCAGCCACGAGTACATTCATGCATGGCTAGTGAAGCGCATTCAGCCTAAGGCATTCCAGCCCTACGATTTACACCGCCGCAATCACACACGATTACTTTGGCTGTTTGAGGGCTTTACCAGCTACTACGATGACTTGCAGTTACTGCGCAGTAAGCGCATTACCTTACAGTCCTACCTCGATTTAGTCGCGAAGAATTGGAATATGGTTTTGCGTGGGCCTGGTCGTCATAAGCAAAGCGTCGCGGATAGCTCCTTTGATGCCTGGACTAAGTATTACCAGGCCGATGAGCATACTCCCAATGCCGTAGTGAGTTATTACGCCAAAGGGGCTTTAATTGCGCTTGGCCTCGATCTGCTCATTCGGGCGCAAACGCGCCAACGTAAATCCTTGGATAACGTCATGCAATTGCTTTGGGCCGCCCATGGCAAAACACAAGAGGGTCTGGCAGAAGATGGTTTTGAGCGGATTGTGCTGGCTGCGATTGGCCCTGACTTTAAAAACCAATGGCTGCAATTTAAAGCGCGCTATATCGAGGGCACGCATGATCTACCGCTGACTCAGTGGCTTGCGGTCCAGAGTATTGTGGTTGCCGACAAAAAAATGAGCCTGCTCGAGCATATGAAATTGCAATGGGCTATGCGCTACAGCGACCAAAGTGGTTGGGTCAAAGTTACGCATGTGCTGGATGGTGGAATTGCTCAGCGCGCCGGTTTAGCTCCATGTGATTTAATCGCTAGCATCAATGGTCAACGCGTTACGCCCAGTCGTATGGATGCGGTGTTTGCGCAATTGCAAATGGGAACAAATGCACACTTGCGTTTTTATCGCCAAGATTGCGAGCATGAGAGCCAATTTGTACTCGAGCCCTCCAGCCCGGTTGTGCAGTACCAACTTACCGCAGAGTAAGTTCACTCTTCTAAAAATGGTGCGGCAATGCTCAATGTAGAGGCGTTGATACCAGGCGACTGGAAATTACTTCTTGGGGATTACCTCACATCAAAGGATTGGCAGCAGCTGCGCGCTAACTTACATAAGGCAATTGAAGAGGATGGGAATGTGATTTGCCCTCCACCCCCGCTATTCTTTCGGGCTTTAGAACTCACTCCAGTAGAAGCGGTATCAGTGGTTATTCTTGGGCAAGACCCCTACCACTCGCCAGGCCTCGCGCAGGGCCTCGCCTTTTCAATACCGGCTTCCGTTATTCCTGGCTCACGCAGCTTTCCGAGCTCACTGCGTAATATCGGCAAAGCGTTAGAACTCGAAGGTTTTGGTTTCTTGGCACACGGCGATTTACGTGATTGGGCCAAACAAGGTGTCTTGCTTCTAAACACGGCACTGAGTGTCAAACAAGGCGAAGCCGGCAGCCACTTTCACCTGGGTTGGCAGCACTGCATCAATGTACTGATTCAACAATTGTCGATCGCCAAGCCCAATTTAGTTTGGCTGCTTTGGGGGGCGCATGCCCAATCGAAAATACCCTTGATTGAGCATGGGGCACTTGGTTTAGAGGGGTCTACCCATCTGATATTGCAAGCCTCACACCCTTCGGGCTTGGGGGTTTATAAAACAGCGCAGCCTTTTTTAATTCAGCAGCGTGCGGGCGAGCAGCCTAATGCGAGTTGCGGTCATTTCACTAAAACCAATGACTGGTTGAGTGCCCACGGCAAGAACCCGATTTGTTGGATTGGCCCCGAGCAGCAAACGAGGCAATGCGGCTTATTTACGGATAACCGTTAGCAACAAACCGGCGAACCAAGCTGACCCGATTGCGGTGAGCCATTCTGCAATTTGCCCCGACTGAAATAGTCCTAAGGCTTGCCCACCGAATGATCCAGCAGTAGCCCCCAGAGAACCCGCTAAGAAAAGGCCGCAGAGCCCCAATAGCCCTGTTTTTTTGCGCGGGCGGCCAGGGTAAAAGTAGTAAGCCGACCACCCGACAGCCGACCCAATCAGTAGAAAAGCCAAAAACCCCATACGCATCCCCATTAAAGCGTCATCAAACCTATAATTAGGGCCTATGAAGCTGTTGACCCTCGGCATCAATCATCACACAGCGCCAGTGGACGTTCGGGAAAAAGTCGCCTTTGATCCCGAATACCTCCAAGAAGCGTTGCATGACTTGCGCCAGCACCTCAGTGGCGTCAGTCAGTCGGGCCTGCCTGAAGCAACCATTTTGTCGACGTGCAACCGCACCGAATTGTATTGCGCGGCGAACGATGCCGATTCCGCCACCCTCTTGCATAGCGCTACTTTTGATTGGCTAGCAAAAAGTCAACAGCTAGCGCCCAGTAGTTTAGAACCCCACATTTATTCACTGCCCCAGTCGGATGCGGTACGCCATGCTTTTCGGGTAGCTTGCGGTCTTGATTCCATGGTCCTTGGTGAAACCCAAATCCTCGGGCAAATGAAAGATGCGGTTCGCACCGCTAATCAAGCAGGGGCACTTGGTACGTATTTAAATCAACTGTTCCAAAAAACCTTTGCTGTAGCGAAAGAAGTGCGGGGCTCAACCGAGATTGGTGCCCACTCGATTTCCATGGCGGCGGCGGCAGTAAGGCTCTCTGAGCGCATCTTTCAAACAATTGCCGAGCAGCGCGTTCTCTTTATTGGCGCAGGCGACATGATCTCCTTGTGCGCCACCCACTTTGTGGCGCGCCGGCCTAAGCAAGTCGCGATTGCCAATCGCACGATTGAGCGCGGCCAAGAGTTAGCCGATGCAATTGCATCCCAAAATGTCGAGGCCGAATCATTCAAGCTGTCCGACCTGCCTAGCCGCCTGCATGAATTTGACATCATTGTGTCGTGTACCGCGAGTTCCTTGCCGATCATTGGTCTTGGCATGGTTGAGAGTGCACTCAAGCAACGGCGCCGCAAGCCTATGGTGATAATTGACTTAGCCGTACCACGCGACTGTGAGCCGGAAATTGCCCGTTTAAATGACATTTATCTGTATACCGTTGACGACCTGGGTGTGATGATCCAAACGGGCACATCCATGCGGCATGCCGCCGTCAGCCAAGCAGAGGCGATTATTGAAGACCGTGTTGGTAACTTTATGCATTGGCTCAATGGCCGTAATACCGTGCCTTTGATTCAGGATCTACAACAACACGGCGAGCGCCTGCGTCAAATTGAACTTGAGCGTGCCATGAAACGCCTGATGCGCGGTGACGACCCCCAAGAGGTGCTCAATGCCATGGCACAAGGCTTAACCAATAAGTTTTTGCATGGGTCACTCCATACCCTGCAGCACTCCAATGGTGCTGAACGCGATTCCTTGATTAAACTATTACCCAAATTATTTTCTACCCACTCGAGCGCCTACTCGCACACCTATCATCATGCCGAGCCAGACTCTAGTAAACACACCAACGACACATCCAACAAGAACGATCTTTAGATGAAACCCAGCATGCGTACCAAGCTGGAGCATCTCGATACTCGCTTGGCTGAATTAAATTCCCTGTTAACACTGGAAGAGTCCACCAAGGACATGGACGTCTATCGCAAGTTAACGCGCGAGCACTCTGACATTGCAACGGTTGTTGAGCAATTTGGTTTGTATCGTCAAGCAGAAGCCGACTTGGCTGCGGCCGAAGGCATGCGCGCAGATCCCGAGATGAAGGTGTTTGCTGACGAAGAGCAAAAGGCGGCGGCGGCGAAGATGATTGAGCTCGAGGCTAGTCTGCAAAAGGCTTTACTTCCCAAAGATGAAAACGATGATCGCAATGTCTTCCTGGAAATTCGGGCGGGTACTGGCGGCGATGAGAGTGCCCTATTTGCAGCTGATTTATTACGAATGTATACCCGCTTTGCAGAGCGCCAAGGCTGGAAAATCGAGGTTGTGAATGCGGCTGAGTCCGATCTTGGGGGCTACAAAGAAGTGGTTTTGCGCCTTGTTGGCCAATCGGTGTACTCGCGCCTGAAGTTTGAGTCTGGCGGGCATCGAGTGCAGCGCGTTCCCCAAACTGAAACCCAGGGGCGCATTCATACGTCGGCGTGCACGGTGGCTGTCATGCCAGAGGCCGATGAAATCGAGGCCGTCAAAATTAATCCGGCTGAGTTGCGCATCGATACCTTCAGAGCCTCAGGCGCCGGCGGTCAGCACATCAATAAAACCGACTCTGCGGTGCGCATTACGCACCTGCCCACCGGAATCGTGGTGGAATGCCAAGACGACCGCAGCCAACATCGCAACAAAGAACAGGCCATGAAAGTGTTGGTGTCCCGCATCATGGACGGTCGCCAACGCGAACAGCATCAACACGAGGCGCAAACGCGCAAATCCCTGATAGGCTCCGGCGATCGGAGTGACCGCATTCGGACGTATAACTTTCCCCAAGGCCGAATTACCGATCACCGCATTAATCTGACGCTCTACAAGATTGATGCCATGATGGATGGTGATATTAATGATTTATGTAATGCCCTGGCCAGCGAGCATCAAGCCGAGTTACTTGCAGCCCTTGGTGATAACTAAGCTGCTTCAATCATTTTTAGCATTCATCTGAACCGATGACGACCCTGCGTTCCTTGCTGAACGAAACCCAACTTCCCAAAAATGAGGCGCGCGTGGTCTTGTCCCATTTGCTTGAAATCCACCTGCAATTACCCAAGTCGGCTTTACTGACGCACGATGGCATACAACTCAGCGCTGCCTTTTTGCAAGAGTGGCAACTGCTCGAGCAGCGCCGCCTAGATGGTGAGCCGATTGCCTACCTGATTGGAAAACGTGGCTTTCATGCGATCGAGCTGATGGTCGGAACAGAGGTACTGATCCCCCGTCCAGAAACCGAGCTCTTGGTCGATCTTGGCCTTGCTGAATTACAGCACGTTCTCAATAAGAAATATGCTCTAAATGAGAGTGAGTGTTCGCTTACTATGCTTGATTTGGGTACGGGCTCTGGCGCAATTGCCCTAGCGATTGCATCCAGCCAACCCAAAGTGAGCGTGGTGGCGACAGATGTATCGCAGGCTGCACTGGATATTGCAGAGCAGAATGCAGCCCACCTTAAGCTGAGCGATCGGGTTTCGTTTTGCCTTGGTCATTGGTATGCGGCACTCCAAAGCCTTAGCTCCCCCTCCCGTCAGTTTGATCTCATTCTCAGTAACCCGCCTTACATTCAGGCTGATGATCCGCACTTGTCTAAGGGCGATCTGCGTTTTGAGCCACCGAGTGCTTTAACCGATTTTGGCTCGGGACTGACTTGCCTCACCGCCATTATTAATGGCGCCCTAGCCCATTTGAAGCCGGGCGGCCTCTTAGCGGTAGAGCATGGTTTTGATCAATCCCCTGCCGTTCTAGAACAGCTGGCGCTGGCTGGTTTTCAGGAGATTACGCCACATCGGGATTTGGCCGGTCATTGGCGGGTCGCTGCTGGCCGCAAACCCATTTAGGGCAAATCGATAACCCTATTTTTGATTCGGTCTTAAAATTGGTTAATTAATTTTGTACATATGGAGTCACGCAATGGATACCCAAGCCCAAATCAAAGAAATCGTCACCAGCCACCCCGTCGTGCTGTTTATGAAAGGCACTCCGCAGTTTCCGCAGTGTGGCTTTTCAGGCAATGCAATTAACATCCTGCGGGCTTGCGGTGCCGACAATCTGCATACCGTCAATGTCTTTGACGATGAAGGCATTCGCCAAGGCATCAAGCAATACGCCAACTGGCCTACTATTCCCCAGCTCTACATCCACGGTGAATTTGTTGGTGGCTCTGACATCATGACCGAAATGTTTCAAAGCGGCGAACTCAAGCAGTTGATTCAGGGTTAATTTGTTTAGCGGCTTGTCGTGATTGGCAAGCTAGTTAAAACTGCGGGCCTCTTTTTTCGAATTACCCGTTATTTTGAGTCAAATTGTAATGACAATGTCATTACAAAATGGTATTCTGTTGGTATGTGTTCCTTTGGCGCACTTCTGAACTGAGACTACTGACTGACAATGCCCGCAGCACTCCGAAATCACAGCAAACGCGAAGCACTCAATCTGCGCATTAAGGCAGAGGAGCGGGACTTAATTGATCGCGCCGCTAAGGTACAACACAAAAATAGAACGGACTTTATTTTGGATGCAGCCCGGCTCGTAGCGGAAGAGGCCTTGTTAGATCAGCGCCTCATTCAGGTCGACCCCAAAACCCATGCGGAGTTTATTAACCGGCTCGATGCGCCAATTGATCAAGCGGATGTAAATGCACGCCTGCGCAAAACCATGGCTACCCCCGCACCGTGGGATAAGCAGTGAATTTAGTAGGGCCAGCTTTACTTGATACAACACACCACCTTGACGCATTTCAATCCGGTGTGGATACATTGGATTATTGGCTAAGGCATAGGGCCCGTAAAAATCAAGTATCGGGCGCATCACGCACCTATGTGGTTTGCGAAGCATCTCAGGTGTTAGCATATTACTGCCTGGCTAGCGGGTCCCTGACAAGCGAGCAGTCCTCATCTAGCCACTTTAGTCGCAATATGCCCAATCCCATTCCAGTTGTCATACTCGGACGACTCGCCGTCGATCAATCACTTCACGGCAAAGGGATTGGCAGGGCATTGGTTCGCGATGCCTGCCTACGCGTTCAGCAAGCAGCCGATGTATTAGGAATTCGGGGGATTGTGGTGCACGCACTTTCCCTGGAAGCAAAATCGTTCTATGAACAAATGGGGTTTGATCCGGCAAAACAGGATCCCATGATGCTGATGATCACCTTAAAAGATCTTGAGTCACTTTAATCTAGCGTAATCTATGTCAATGTCATTTGATCTCAGCGCATTTCTTTTTCTTGGTCTACTCATTGCAGTCTGCGCTGGGCTGCTGATCTATGTTCTAACGTTGCGTAGCCGCTTTAGCAGTGCGGAGCTTGCACTTGCCGAACAAACTGCTTTAGTCGCGAGTCTGCGTGCTGAACGCGACTTAGCGGTACAAAAGGCAATTCGCCTTGAAGCGGAACTGGATTCTGAACGCAAGCAAGGCTTTGGTCGCATTGAGTCACTGAATGAAGCGAAAGAAGCCCTAACCATTCAGTTCAAGAATCTAGCTAACGATATCTTGGACGATAAAACACGGCGCTTTACCGAGCAAAATGCCCTAAGCCTTGATGCCTTACTCAAGCCCTTACAAATCAAGTTAACGGAATTTAAAGAGCAGGTATCTACCTCCTACGCCAATGAATCCCGCGAGCGCTTTGCCCTCAAAAGTGAAATTGAGCGTTTGTCGGCTTTAAACGTCAAGATGTCGGATGAGACCCGTTCACTCACTCAAGCATTAAAGGGTGACTCTAAAGTTCAAGGTAATTGGGGCGAACTTGTTCTGGAATCCATTCTGGAATCGTCAGGCCTTCGCAAAGGCGAGGAGTACCTTGTGCAAGATAGCCATACTCTAGTTGATGGCTCACGCTTGCAGCCCGATATTGTGGTGCGCTTGCCCGAAGGCCGCCATCTGGTCGTTGACAGTAAGGTATCGATTACCGCCTATGCACGCCATGCTGAATCGGTTGATGCTGATGCAGCACAGATCGAACTCAATGCCCACATTCAGTCGCTACGCCAACATATACAAGGGCTCTCCAGCAAGAACTACAGTTCGCTTTACGGGGTAGGCTCGGTTGATT
Source organism: Pseudomonadota bacterium (assembly GCA_041158405.1). Lineage (GTDB taxonomy): Bacteria > Pseudomonadota > Gammaproteobacteria > Burkholderiales > Burkholderiaceae > Polynucleobacter. The sequence continues at coordinate 47,495 of JBEBBK010000001.1, read as the reverse complement.
TTGTCTTGATGTTTATTCCGATTGAGCCGGCATTCTTATTGGCTCTTAAATCGGCTCCCAATCTGTATCAAGAAGCGCTAGCGATGAACATTGTTTTGGTATGCCCCAGCACCTTAATGGCTACCCTGCGAACCGTTGCTCATTTGTGGCGGCAAGATCACCAGAATAAAAATGCACTGGAGATTGCCCGCCAATGTGGCGCGCTCTATGACAAATTTGTTGGCTTCGTTGATGATATGGAGAAACTCGGTCAACGCATTGATCAAGCCCAAACTAGTTACCACGATGCATTTAACAAACTCAAAACTGGTAAGGGTAATTTAATACGTACCGCAGAGAAGGTTCGTGAGCTGGGCGTCAAGCCCAGTAAAACACTGCCTACGGGTTTATTAGACAACGTAGCGGATACGGACGATTAAATCTTCTTTATGCAGTTGATTTTGTGAAGCAAAAAAAAATCCCACCGCATCGCTGCAGTGGGATTTTTGCTTACTTGAGTACTAAGTGACTGTACTTAATTCAGCCTACTGAATTAAGCAGCTTTGCGGCTACGTGTTGCTGGTGTCGCTGCTTTTTTAACTTGAGCTACTTGACCCTGAAATGCTTCAAATGCTTGCTCAGCGTTTTTCTCAGCAGTTGCCAATGCTTCTTTGCTTACTGCGCGGAATTGCTCAAAGCCCTGCAAGGCACTGCCGTAACCGGTTTTCATTGCAGATACAAATGCGTCTGAACCAGCAGGTGCGTTTGCAGAGAATGTGTTGATCCACTCTTGCATGCCCTTTTGGAATTGGTCAATGCTGGACTCAACTACGTTGTTCAATTCTTTATTGCTGTCACGCAATACTTTAGTTACTTTCTTTTGGTATGCAGCTGCTTGCGTACCAGCGTCTTGCAACATGTCGGCACTGATCAGATCGGTAACTTGCTTTGGATCTTTTGCGCTCAGTACTTTAGTAATGCTATCTTGTACGTTCACTAATGCATCTTTGGATGCAGCGTAGTTCAGTTCTGCTAATTTTTGTGCATTCTCTAAAGCAGCTTCGCTGAGTGCGAATGAGCTTTCTAAGCCTTTGCTGCTGATTTGCGACAATTTAGCGTTGATTTGGTCTTGGTTCATGTATTGCTCCGTTTCGATAAGTAAGATTACAAAATAGGGTTTAAGGTGAAGCCTAATTTTGAGGGGCATTATCTGTTTGATATTGCACCGCACCATATAAATGTAACTGATGCAGCGCAACAAATCAAGTGTATTTGTTGCAAAGCAACAAAATAATGGAAAAAGAGTCTAAATTGAATGAAATCAGTGCATTAGATCGTAAAAAAGAGGCTAAATCCTATCGAAAAGTCGCCTCTGCAGCCTGTTTTGGTACTTTTTTAGAGTGGTATGATTTTCTTACCTTTGCCACTTTGGCGGTCACCTTTGGACCCCTCTTCTTCCCCAACAGCGATCCTGCGGCCAGCCTTTTGTTTAGCCTCGCTACCTTTGGTGTTGGGATGGTGGTGCGGCCGCTTGGGGCGGCCTACTTCGGCTCACTGGGGGATCGGATTGGGCGTAGGCCAGTCTTCATGATTACGATTGCCCTGATGGGCTTTGCCACCCTGGCCGTGGGTTTTTTACCAACCTACGCGCAAATTGGAATTGCTGCACCCGTCATGCTGGTGATTCTGCGTTTATTGCAGGGCCTATCTGCTGGTGGCGAGATTGGTGGCAGTGCCGTCTTTTTAACCGAGCACGCCGGCGATTCCAATCGGGGGTTTAAAACCAGCTTTCTATCGACCATGGGGCCGCTCGGCATCTTAGCCTCCACTTTGCAAATTGCCTTATTGCAATTCTTCTTAACGCCCGAGCAATTTCAGGAATGGGGCTGGCGCGTACCTTTTTGGGTTTCGATTGTGCTGCTTGCTATTGCCTTTAAAGCACGCATAGCGCTCGAAGAAACGCCCGTCTTTACCGAGATGCAAAAAGACAATAAGCGATCTAGTTCGCCCCTGATGGATAACTTTCGCGATCATGAGACCCGTAAGCGGATGTTCTTATTGTTCTTCTGCATTTCAGCCGGCGGCGCAGTTCTATTCTTTTGCATGCAAGTCTATACCGCTATCTTTCTCAAAACGGCACTCGGCATTGCGCCAAAGACAGTAGATGCTTTAAGCATTAGCGCAACACTCGCGCTACTGCCGCTCACGATATTGGCTGGGGCGATTTCGGATCGAATTGGCAGAAGACCGGTTGTGATTAGCGGATTAATTATTGGCGCTCTCGCGATATTGCCCGCCTTTCAATTTCTGCAATACCTGGCAACGGCAGCGCAATTGAATGTGCTACTCGCAGGCTTTACCCTCATTTGCCTCTCGATTCCGCTGGCGCTGGTTGTGGGGCCTCAAATCGCTTTGCTGGCTGAACTCTTTCCTGCACGCACCCGCAATAGTGCAGCGACACTGCCGCATAACTTGGCTGCAGGATGGATTGGCGGCATGCTGCCCTTCATCGTCACCTGGCTGAATAAAGCAATGGGAAATAACTTAGCCGGGCTTTGGTATCCGACGGTGTTCTTGGCAACGGCAGCGATCGTGGCAGTATTTTATTTGCCAGAAACGCGGGATGTCAATTTACGGAAATAGTCTGTTGATGGTGCCCCATGTCCGACTCGAACAGACCACCTACTGATTACAAATCAGTTGCTCTACCAGATGAGCTAATGGGGCAATTTTTTACAACGCTTGAATTTTAGCTTACTTCACAATCGTCAAGGTAGGTCTTGGTGCCTTTTTGGGCGCATCGCCGCCACCCTCGCTTGCATTGCTGGAATCCGGAGTTTTGGCACCATCAAATGGAAAAGACATGCCTTGGCCATTTTCTCTGGCGTAAATCGCCAGAACATGGGTCACTGGTACCATCACACGCTTTGGTACACCGCCAAAGCGCGCCTGAAAACTCACCCACTCATTGCCTATATCAAGTTGATGGCAAGCCTCGGAGGAGAGGTTCAGCACAATCTCATCGTTCTTTACAAACTCCATTGGCACTTCGACCCTGCCATCGACAAACACGGCAATAAAGGGCGTAAAGCCGTTATCAGAGCACCACTCATGCAGTGCGCGGATTAAGTACGACTTGGTACTCGGAATTGAAATGCCGTCGGCAGCCATGGTAATGATTGCAGACCCTTGACGCCCCGCAATTAGCGGCGCATCACCTTCTCAGAAGGGGTCAGTGCTTCGATGTAAGCAGGCCGACTAAAAATCCGCTCAGCGTACTTCAGCAAGGGCGCTGCATTACGCGACAGATCAATGCCATAGTGCTCAAGGCGCCACAACAAGGGAGCAATCGCAACATCTAACATTGAAAATTCATCGCCGAGCATATACTTGTTTTTAACAAAGATCGGGGCCAGTTGCGTTAAACGATCACGAATCGCTAAGCGAGCCTTTTCGTGGGTCTTTTCTGCGGCCTTGCCTTTTTCATTCTCGAGCGCAGCAACGTGCACAAAGAGTTCTTTCTCAAAATTAAAGAGGAAGAGCCGTGCACGTGCGCGCGCTACTGGATCAGGCGGCATGAGTTGTGGATGCGGGAAGCGCTCATCAATGTATTCATTGATGATGTTGGATTCGTACAGAATCAGATCTCGCTCAACGAGGATAGGAACCTGGCCATAGGGGTTCATCACGGAGATGTCTTCCGGCTTGTTGAACAAGTCAACATCGCGAATTTCAAAATCCATGCCTTTTTCAAAAAGCACCAGGCGGCAGCGTTGCGAGAATGGGCAGTTTGTGCCCGAGTACAACACCATCATATGCAAAGATCCTTAAAAATATACTTCCTTAGTGCAACTGCAAAATGCTTACTTCACGTCTTTCCAATAGGCCTTATTTAAGCGCCATGCAACAAAAGTAAAGATTGCTAAGAACAAAAGCACAATCACACCAATGCGCTTCCGCTCCAACTGCATTGGCTCGGCCATCCAAGACATGAATGAAACTAGGTCAGCCATGTTGTCATCGAATTCTTGTGGCTTCATCGAGCCCGGGGTAACTTGCTCGAAACCGACAAATACCTTTTGCATGCGCGTTGGATCCTTTGGATCTTTACGCTCTTCAAAATTCGCTGTACGAATACCCTGCATTTGCCACAACACGTGCGGCATACCTACGTTTGGATACACCAAGTTATTCCAGCCGGTTGGCGTGGAGTCGTCCTGATAGTAGGTACGAAAGTAGGTGTAAAGCCAATCAGTACCGCGTGCCCGTGCTTCAACTGATAGATCAGGTGGCACTTTACCAAACCAGGCCTTCGCGTCTTTAGGTGACATTGCTACTGTCATAACATCACCCACCTTAGCGCCATTCAGAATCAAATTGTCTTTAATTTGCTGATCAGTCAAGCCAATATCGCGCAAGGAGGAATAGCGCACGCTAACTGCAGAGTGGCAACCGGCACAATTATTGACAAATATTTTTGCGCCGTTTTGCAAGGCGGCATTGCTATTAACGCGATCCGGCGCCTTGTCGAGTGGATAGTCACTCCCAGCCGCGTGTGCGGCGGTAGCAAGCAGTCCAAGTGTGGCAGTCACTGCCAGCGCACGCATGCTCGCTTTTACAGTGTTCAGAGTGTGTTTCATACTGATTCCTAATTTTTCTTTAATCTGGTCTGTAAAAGTGCTTAATGCGCATGAAAAACAACACGGTCGGGCACCGCCTTAAACTCGCCCAATTTGCTCCAATACGGCATCAAGAAGAAGAATGCCAAATAGTAAATGGTGCAAATCTGCGACATCTTATCGAACAGCGGTGATGGCGGCTTAATTCCCAAGTAACCCAGGATGATGAAGCTCACTACAAAGCTGCCGTAGATGTATTTATGAAATGCTGGGCGCATGCGAATTGAGCGTACGGGTGACTTATCGAGCCATGGCAAGAAAAACAGAATCACAACCGTACCGCCCATGATGACCACACCCCAAAACTTCGCATCAAGGAAGTAAAAGCCGGCTGCCAATGCAAGCAATATTGCAAAGTAGCCGCCTTTGAGGCGAATGTCTTTGGCATTCTTAATTGCAAGACCGAGAACAATTGCGAAGAAGATCCACAACGGGATCAAAAAGTCGGTTGTGGTCGCACGCAACATCGAATAGAAAGGCGTGAAATACCAAACTGGTGCAATGTGCAATGGCGTCTGCAGTGGATCGGCTGGAATGAAGTTGTTAGCTTCTAAGAAATAACCGCCCATCTCCGGCGCAAAAAATACGATCGCAGCGAAGATAAACAAGAATATGCCCAAACCCATCACATCATGCACTGAGTAATAGGGGTGGAATGGAATACCGTCAACGGGTATGCCTTTACTGTCCAAGTTGGCTTTGATATCTACACCGTCTGGATTATTTGAGCCAACTTCATGCAAGGCAATGATGTGGGCTGCTACCAAACCAACCAAGACCAAAGGCAATGCAATGACGTGGAAGGCAAAGAAACGATTCAGAGTCGCATCGCCAACAACGTAGTCACCACGTAGCCACAATGACAGATCTGGGCCAATCAGCGGAATCGCCGAGAACAAGTTGACGATTACCTGCGCGCCCCAATAGGACATTTGACCCCAAGGCAGAAGGTAACCGAAGAATGCCTCACCCATCAAGCACAAGAAAATCGCACAGCCAAAAATCCAAACGAGCTCGCGTGGCTTTTGATAGGAGCCGTAGATCAAGCCGCGGAACATGTGCAGGTAGACCACTGCGAAGAACATCGACGCGCCGGTGGAATGCAAGTAACGAATCAACCAACCAAACGGCACTTCGCGCATGATGTACTCAACCGACTCAAACGCTTTGGCCGCATCGGGCTTGTAGTTCATCGTCAAGAAAATGCCCGTGATGATTTGCAAGGCTAAAACGACAATCGAAAATGCACCAAAAAAATACCAGAAGTTTAAATTTTTGGGTGCGTAATATTCCGTAAGGTGCGCCTTGATTGTTGAGCTCAAGGGAAAACGTGAATCAACCCAAGCTAATACTTTTTCTTGGACTGGTGCATTTTCAGCGGTTTTAATTTCATTAAACGCCATCGTATTTCTCCTTAGGCTTTCTTATCGTCGCCAATCAGAATCTTGGTATCGCTCAAATACATGTGTGGCGGTACTTCCAAGTTATCTGGTGCGGGTTTGTTTTTGTAAACACGACCGGCTAAATCAAAGGTCGAGCCATGGCATGGGCAGAAGAAACCACCTGGCCAATCATTAGGAAGGGAAGGCTGTGGGCCTGCCTGAATTTTGGGCGATGGGGAGCAACCGAGGTGGGTGCAAATACCAACGACCACTAAGTATTCAGGCTTGATGGAGCGATAGCCGTTTTGCGCATACTTGGGCGTATACACCGCAGGATCACGTAAGGATTTAGGGTCAGCCAATTCGCCATCCAGTTTCGCAAGATCATTTACTTGCTCGGGTGTGCGACGAATTACCCAAACAGGTTTGCCGCGCCACTCAACCGTAATCATTTCATCGGGCTTCATCCCTGAAATATCGACTTCTACGGCTGCGCCGGCTGCTTTGGCACGCTCGGATGGTTCAAAACTATTAACAAACGGATAGAGGGCTGCAGCACCGCCAACACCCCCAACCGCAGTGGTGGCGATCAGCCATTTGCGGCGATCCGGATCTATGCTGGGCTTATCACTCATTTACAAGGCTTTCAAAAGAAACAAGATAGGTAGAAATTACTTAATGCAGCGATTTTAAAGTAAAAAGTGGTTTAGCATCAGAGTTGCGTGCTCAATAGAGCGGCATTCACCAAGGACTCATCTCAAAGGATTGGATTTATGGCGGTTTTAAAGGAATTTCGGGAATTTGCCGTCAAAGGCAATGTCGTTGACTTGGCCGTCGGCATCATTATTGGCGGGGCTTTTGGGAAGATTGTCGACTCCCTCGTGAATGACATTGTGATGCCGGTGATTTCCTCCTTATTGGGTGGAAAAATCGATTTCACCAACCTTTTTATTGTCCTGGGCAACGTACCGGATGGCATTCCCCGCACCTTTGACGCCCTTAAAAAGCCGGTATCCCGATTTTTGCCTATGGCAATTTCATTACGATCGCGATTAACTTCATTTTGCTGGCCTTTGTTATCTTCCAAATGGTCAAAGTGGTCAATCGCATCCGCTCTGCCGAGGCGCCGTCCCCAGCAGTCACGCCGGAAGACATCATTCTTTTGCGTGAAATCCGTGACAGCCTGCAGAATAAAAAAGGTGACTTATCTTAATGCATTTATCTAAATTAATATTATAAATTAAGTACTTATATAAATAATGAACCGCCTTTGGCTCCTCTTTTGCCAAGCCATCACCATCCTGCTGGCGGCGTGGTTCGTGGTAACCACCCTCCAACCGGGGTGGATTTCCAGCCCCCAAGTGAGCTCCTTGATGGGTCAAGTGACCCTGCGAGAGGCCCCTGAAAGCATCAGCCAGAATCCAGGCTCCTTGGCCGAGGCAGCAAGAATTTCTAGCCCAGCGGTTGTCAATATCTTTACCAGCAAGATCATTAAGAAAAAACCAAGCAAAAAAGGGGCTCCCCATCAGAATGAACCCTGGTTTCAGTTCTTTTTTGGTGACCAAGCCCCAAACGAAGAGCCTAGCTCTAGCCTCGGGTCTGGGGTTATCGTCAGTCCCCAAGGCATTATTTTGACCAATCACCATGTGATTGAAGGGGCGGACGAGATTGAGGTGGCTTTTGTAGACGGCCGTAAACGCAACGCCAAACTGATCGGCAGCGACCCCGAAACGGATATTGCAGTCCTCAAGATCGATGCGACCGACCTGCCCAGCGCCATTACCTTGGGTAAGATGGAATCGGTGCATGTGGGCGATGTTGTTCTAGCCATTGGTAACCCCTTTGGCGTGGGACAAACGGTAACCTCGGGGATTGTTTCAGCCCTCGGCCGCAATCAACTCGGCATCAATACCTTTGAGAACTTCATTCAGACCGATGCGGCCATTAATCCAGGGAACTCCGGCGGCGCCTTAGTTGACAACAAAGGCAACTTAATCGGCATCAATACCGCCATCTACTCCCGCAGCGGCGGCAATATGGGCATTGGCTTTGCTATCCCCATCAACACAGCCAAACAGGTGATGGAATCCATTTTGACGAGTGGCTATGTAACGCGAGGTTGGATTGGCGTCGAGCCCCAAAACCTTAGCAAGGAACTCGCAGAATCACTGAACCTTCCCAAAGATACTAATGGCGTACTCATCTATGGAGTACTAGAAGGTGGACCTGCAGAAAAGGCTGGCATGAAGCCCGGTGATGTGCTTACCCAAGTCAATGGCCAAGCAGTAAATGATTTGGTCACCCTGTTAAACCGCATTGCGCAGACAAGCCCAGGCGATGAGGCCAAGATCAATCTACTGCGCAAAGGCAAACCAATGACTCTGAAGGTGCAAGTCGGAAAGCGACCTAAATCGAAGATGAAGAATTAAAGCTAAATTCGCCCCCCCATGTGCCTGATCTAAACCACAGTTCATGATGGGCTTAGCGTGTGGTGTCCCTTACACATTCGCCCACTTTGGAGAAGTAGTCTCGGGATTTTGGCGTAAGCTCTAAATACTTTTTACGCCCATCGATGCCGCTGCCATGCCGAATCAAATCTGCTTTAAGCAGTTTAGATAAACGGCGATGAAGCGTTGCAGGCGACGCCGTTTTATTTGTAAAAATGAGGTTGCTGACTAGCGGAACAAAGTGAACTAAATATAGTAAATTTAAAATCCAGCAAATAAAAAACCCACTGTGTTGCCACAGTGGGTTGATTTAATGCCAAACTAATTCGTAGCTAATTTACATTAGCGTCAGATTAGAAAGTGTGATTCAAGCCCAATGCAACTTGGGTTGTTTCGTTCTTTGATACTGAGTTCACGCCAGTACCCTTACGTGCCTGGGTACCACCAACAGCATAGAGGCTGGTACGCTTGCTCATGTTGTACTTTGCGCCCAACTGGAAACCGCTGATATCAACGTTGCCTGATACTGTTGTTGAACTGAAAGCCAACGTGGTTCCAGCCACAGCGCCAGTACCAGTGGAACTACCGCCTAAGACGCTACCAAACATCTCGATTGTTTTGGTAACAGGTGCGCGAACACCCAATTCCCATGCTGTTTGACTGTTCAACTCAACACCAGATGCCAATTTTTGATTTGCTTTTGTGTATAAACCAAATGCTTGAGCAATACCAAAGTTGTAGTTGGCGCCTAAACCCATAACGATTTTCGTGATATCGCCACTGGCTGCTGCTTGATTCAAACCAACTGCAGAGTAACCAAGGTCAACGTTCAGGTCCTTTACGCCCTTAAAGCCAACACGTGCGCCATAGTAAGTGGTGCTGGTATTTGGTGTAGAAGCTGTAGTTTCTGAGTTGGCACTTTGACTTGCCACTTGAACTTCAGCTTGCAAGCCATTCATGGTTGGTGTGATGTAGTTAACCATGCGGTTTACGTATACATCATGTGGGCGTGAAGAAGAACTGTTAGCAACGCTTCCTTGTGCGCTGTATAAAGCGCCAGCGACGTTGTTGGCATAGCCAGCTGAATTACCTGCAATAGTATTGTGTATACCTGTTGCTTGGCGACCTAAACGCAATTCACCGAACTGTTTGTTTGCCACACCAGCATAGACTTGTCTAGCGTCCAAAAAGGCGCCAGTAGTCTGTGTGCCAACGTCAGTATCAGCTGCTGTACGGGTTGCTTGAGCACCACCTGCACCGCCGACACCGATGGAAACCAAACCTTGCTCCCATACAAAACTAGCAGAAGAGCCGCCGCCTAAATCTTCCGTACCGCGAATACCGAGTCGTGAAGATGCCAAGCCGTCTTTGCCAGCGCCTGTAGTACGTTGTTTAACAGTAGTAGTGGTTCCCTGAAAGTTGACCTTGTCAGTACCTTCACCAATTGCGGTATCGATAACACCGTAGATGGTCACTGATGACTGAGCTTGAGCTGCGCCAGCAAATGCTGTCATTGCTGCAACTGCTAATAGCGATTTTTTCATTCTTTAAATCTCCATAAATTAAAAAGTAATGCCCAAATAAATTGGGGCTCATGTATTTTGCCTCTTTTGCCCCGCTAGAATAGGTGCAGGAGCATAAAAAGGCGCTTTTGCTTGTGAAAAGGATGTTTTTTGGCTTTCTTTGTTGTATCACGACAACAAGGGCTTGGTTTTTTGCTCTTTTTAGCCTATTAGTGCCAAAATTGTCAGATGGCAAGCCGAGAATTTCTAAAAATCCTGCAGTCAGCCCGTTTTGGTGATGTTTCTGCGCAACAAAATTTAGCTTCTGCTTATTTGAATGGGGCCTTCAATACCCCGATTCAGCCGGCCAACTCCTTGGTTTGGCTAGAAAAATCCTTTTTTTCTATTACAAATCAGTCAGTTACAGATATTGGCTCAGATGAAGTCTTTGATTTGGGTTTGAATGGCTCCTTGGCTCCTATTTTTAGCCTGATAAGCACGGTTCCTCTCGCTAATACCGTTGGCTCTCCCGCCTTCCCATTTGGCTGGAAGCTCTTTTGGAAACTCGCTGTTGCCTTACCCCCCTCACCTTCTTCAGATTCCTCAGATTCTTTGCTTTCAGCGCTCTCTACCCAATCTCAACTTGCACTTCAAGCTCGGTGGCAACTCATTCAGTTTTTATTGTCGCCAGGATATGTGGAAGAACAGATGCGCTTACGTGATTGGCTTGCATCGGAAGATCTGGCAAAAATGGATTCAGTTCCATCATCTGATTTGCCTTCGCTTCAGCTGGTGTGCAAATCGTATTTGCAATCGCTTGCTGAAACTGAAAATAGCTTCACCCAATCGGCTAAAGAATTGTTGCTGCGCTTACAACCCAAAGATGAAGCCCTTTCTGGGCTTTGGTCGCAGTGGCTAGCAAGCGGAAAACACAATTATTTACTGGAAGCCGCTGAGATGGGCTTAACGATTGCACGCCTAACACTTGGATTGCAGTTGGCGCAATTGGATGGTGTTTCTGCATCCGGCTCTAGCGATCCCGACGCTGACAAAGGTCGCTCGAATGCCTCCCTCAAGAAAGCCGTCTATTGGTTGGAGTTGGCAGCCAAGGATGGTAATCGCGATGCCTGGTTTGCACTCGGTGAAATTTATCGCCGTCCACAATTTTCGGGATACAACGCAGCCGAGAGTGATCGCTGCTTTGATCGCGCTGCGGATCTAGGGCATGCACAAGCGCAGTTTCGGAAAGGGGCTCACTTATGGCGTCGTCGAGAAAAGTTAGAAGAGCGGGTGAAGGGCTTGCAAGCCTCCTACTGGGTATGGCAAGCGCAGCAACAGGGCGTTCATGACGCAAGGGACTTGCTTATAAAGATTCTGGAAAGTTATCCTAAGCCCGCCGCAAATGATTGGCATGATTTAGCTCTTCTGGCTGAGCAGGCTATTAATCGGCATTCCGAATACAAAATCGAATACGAATGGCTCTTGCTTTGCCATCGTCTCGTTATAGCGAACCAGTTTCATTTTAGTAAAGCCGAATTGCTCTTGGCCGACATTGCCCTACTGCAACATGAGCACTGCGTGGTAGTGGATATTCGCTGGGAACTGCCCAAAATTTTGCCGAGGTTAATTCAGATTGAAACCATTGGGCAACGCCGGGCTTTAATGGCTGCCGGCAAAGTATTTACTGGCAACACCAGCAGCGGGCTTGGTATCACCTCTGGGTCACGCGATTCAATCACGCGCGATGCAGCAGATGAGGATGAGTTAACTGAAAGCAGGTTGCGCGAAGGTAACTTGCGGCAACGACGTTATCGCTTTGACAAGGTTAACCAGTGGTTGCTTAGTACATTTACTAAAGAAGCAACGACACCGTTACGTAAAAAGAAGTGATGCAGCTACGCCAAACCTAGGGCTGTTGCTCTGTCTCAGTTCTGGCTTTATCGAGCTCCGCATCCTTTAAATCATCCGCAATATCTTCGGCTGATTTCTTGGGCTGGTAAAAGCGTGCAATCAGTAAACCCAGCTCATAAAGCAAGGTCATGGGGATCGCCAACAGTAATTGCGAGAGCACGTCCGGCGGCGTCACTACTGCTGCAATTACAAACGCACCCACAATCACATAAGGTCTAATTTCTTTAAGCTTTGCTAAGGTAACCAGCCCCATGCGCACGAGAACCACCACTACCACCGGCACTTCAAAGGTAATACCAAATGCCAAGAAGGTGGTCATGGCAAAACTCAAGTACTTATCAATATCCGTACTCATCTCCGCACCCAAGGGAGCGTTGTACTGTGCCATGAAATTAAACACCGTCGGAAATACTAAGAAGTAAGCAAAGGCCATGCCGAATAGAAAGAGACTATAGCTACTCACCACGAGTGGAATAACTAATGTACGCTCATGCTGATATAGACCTGGCGCGATAAAGGCCCACATTTGATAAAGCACCCATGGCAAGGCAATTAAAAATGCCACTAGCATGGTGACCTTCATCGGCACAAAGAAGGAGCCCGTAATGTCAGTCACAATCATTTTGCCGCCTGCAGGCAAGGAACTTAGGAGGGGCTGTGCAAAGATATGAAAAATATCAGGCGCCCAATAGGCAAGGCTTGCAAACACGATAATGATGGCAAGGCCGGCTTTAATGACGCGATCACGCAACTCAAATAGATGCGATAAAAAACTTTCTTGCAAACCTTCGCCTACGGTTGCATCGGCCTTGGCATCGTGATCGGCTGCATCGTGATTGAGTTTGTTGTTGCTATCGCTTGGCTGTGTCATACATTACTTCATGGAAGAGGTGTGGCGATAGCGCTTCATGCGAGCTGCACCCGACTGCACACGGGTGCGCGTACCCGACGAATGCTTAAACCAGGTTGGGCGATTACCGCGTTTGACGCGCCAACTGTCACGGCCTTGGCGCAAACTCTCGCGATAAACGGCAGCCTCATCAAGGCTCATTTTGTTGCTAAAGTTGGATACGTAAGCACTCGTGTCGGCTTGATCGCTTAAGTTGAGCTGAGCCTCTTGTACCGTTTCGTTGAGGCTACTTTCAACGTCCTTGAATATCGAGGTGCTTTCTTCGCGGAGCTTCTTAAATTCATCGAGCTCCATTTGGCGATTCACCTCGCTGCGCACCTCCGACATATAGCGCTGAGCACGGCTAAATAAATTACCAGCCATGCGGGCGATTTTAGGCAAACGCTCTGGTCCGACTACTACCAATGCGACGACTGCAATCAATGCGAGTTTTGAAACTCCAAGATCAATCATGTAAAGGCACTGCGGGGATTGCAATCATGTCTAGATTACTTATTGAGGTCTTTTGCCTGAACGTCCACGGTTTTGTCAGCCGACGCCGTTTGCTGAGTTGCTGTCTGCGGAATTTGCTCTGCTTTGTCTTCGCCGGTTTTCATGCCATCTTTGAAGCCTTTGACAGCGCCGCCCAAATCACTACCCATATTGCGCAGCTTTTTGGTGCCGAATATCAGCATCACAATTACTAGAACAACCAGCCAATGCCAAATACTGAATGAACCCATTTTCTGCTCTCCTTGTCTTATTTATTCCAGGGGCGCGGCCCGCCCATCACATGCAAATGCGTGTGATAGACCTCTTGACCCCCATCTGCGCCATTGTTCAGCGATAAGCGAAAACCGCCATCCCGTCCAGGACGGCAACCCTGCTCAACTGCCAAGCGTGGTGCTAATGCCATCATTCTACCCAGCAATTGGGCGTCCAGGGGCGCATCTGCCTCTAGGGTAGTGATGTGCCGCTTCGGGATCAACAAAAAATGGATGGGGGCAGCTGGATTAATGTCCTTAAAACCAAAGACCTCATCGTCTTCATAGACTTTTTGACAAGGTATGGTTCCGGCAATAATTTTGCAAAAGATGCAGTTTTCGTGATTTTCCATGGTGCGCTCGTTCAAAAAGGGGCTTCAGTACTACAAAAGCGATGGGTTAGCTTGCTCTAGAGGCTTTCTCGGCAATGCCAGAAACGCCTTCCCGGCGAGTCAGCTCGGCCAATACATCCTCTGGCCGTAAACCAAATTGGGATAAAGCCACCAGACAATGAAACCACAGATCAGCCATTTCACCGACGAGGAGGGCTTGTTGCTCTGGAGCTAAATGGTTGTTGCGGCTATCTTTGGCGGCCATAACTGCTTCGGTAGCCTCTTCGCCAATCTTTTTCAGGATGGCGTCATCGCCCTTAGAGAAAAGCTGGGCAATGTAAGAGGATTTAGGATCGACCTTACCCGCCGCCAAATCGGCGCGGCGACCATCCACCACATCTGCTAAGTAGGCCAGTACCGCATCTAAATTAGGGGAATTCTTGTCTTTGCTCATAGCTGCATTCTATTCCACGGGTTTTTGCCATGTACTGTCTTTGGCATCCCAGCCTAAGAAAAAACAACTGTGCGTACCGGTATGGCAAGCGATGCCGTCTTTTTGGTCTACAACTAATAAGATCGTATCGCCATCGCAATCCAAACGAACGCCTTTGACTGTTTGTGTATGGCCAGACTCTTCACCCTTATGCCATAACTTTTTGCGTGAGCGTGACCAGTACACTGCCTCACCGATTTGCATAGTTTTAAGTAAAGCCTCGCGGTTCATCCACGCCATCATCAATACATCGCCAGAGCCAAACTCTTGGGCAATCACCGCCACTAAGCCTTGCGTATTCCAGGTCACCGCATCCAGCCATGGGCCTGGAGCAAGATTGGGATTGGGCTTAAACGGCGTAGCGGGGGTATTCATAGGGTTTCATTTTGACAGAGTTGTCTGTTTCATAGGGTTGATTGTAAACACTGGCCTAAGATTCCTATTGCTAAATTATATCCAAATAGGTATAATTCGAAATGGATCAGGTATATAAATACGTACTATGGGTAGGGTCGTCTAAGAAAGATTTAATGGCGATGCCTGATGAGGTTAAGTCAGCGTTTGGGTTCGCACTGTATTTAGCGCAGCAAGACAAGAAACATCAAAACGCAAAGCCATTGAAAGGATTTTCAGGGGCTGGAGTACCAGAGGTTGTAGAGGACTGTCTTGGAGATACATTTCGTGCTGTTTACACAGTAAAAATTACCGAGGTTATTTATGTCCTACATTGTTTTCAAAAGAAATCAAAACGTGGCATTGAAACACCCAAACAAGAAATCGACCTAATACGCGATCGATTAAAAATGGCTCAAGATCATGCTAAGGAATAAAGAATGAATGGTATTGAAAAAAGTTCTGGAAACATCTTTGCTGATATCGGATTTGCCAATGATCAGGAGATGCTGGTTAAGGCTAACTTAGCTCTCAAGATTTCTGAAATTATTGCGCAACGCCGTCTGACCCAAATCGAGGCCGCAGCGGTCTTAGGAATGCCTCAACCTAAGTTATCAAAACTGTTACGCGGTCAATTTCATGGGGTGAGTGAGACTAAGATGCTGGAATGCCTTAACAAGCTAGGCCGAGATATTCAGATTGTGATTCGTAAAGCCAATCGAGACAAACGTATTGGGCGAACTAGCGTGGTCTTTGCCTAAAGCCGAACCGCTATTCCCTGGGCCGCCATGAATTCCTTCGCCTGCCGGACTGTATAGGTTCCGTAATGAAAGATGCTGGCCGCTAGTACGGCATCAGCACGACCCTTTGTAATGCCATCAACCAAGTGCTGCAAATTGCCAACGCCACCACTCGCAATCACTGGAACTGGAACTGCCTTACTGACGGCTGCGGTTAACGCAAGATCAAAACCGTCTTGGGTGCCATCTTGATTCATGCTGGTGAGCAAAATTTCGCCTGCGCCTCGGCGACTCACTTCGCTTGCCCATGCCACGACATCAAGTCCAGTTGCGGTTCTGCCGCCGTGGGTAAATACTTCCCAGCGATTATCCGCAACGCGCTTGGCATCAATCGCAACCACAATGCACTGCGAGCCGTAATGCGCGGCAGCGTCTGAAACTAAATCAGGATTGGCTACCGCCGAGGAATTCATGCTCACCTTATCAGCGCCAGCATTCAGTAAGCGGCGGACGTCACCGACTGCGCGCACACCACCACCAACCGTCAATGGAATAAATACTTGCGCGGCAACCGCCTCAATGATGGGCAGCAATAAGTCACGGCCATCGGATGTTGCGGTGATGTCTAAAAAGGTTAACTCGTCCGCGCCCTGCTCATCGTAACGGCGAGCAATTTCGACGGGGTCGCCGGCATCGCGTAATCCCACAAAATTAATGCCCTTGACTACGCGCCCTGCGGTCACATCCAGGCAAGGAATAATGCGTTTGGTTAGCACTGTTTAGCTGCTGAGTTTTTTTGCAATGAGCGCGGCGTACTTAGCCGTTTGCTCATCGGCATACTTCTGCGCTTTGGTTAGATCTAGATCACCGGAGTAAATCGAGCGGCCCGCAATCACGCCCATCACGCCCTCTTCTTCTGCTGCGCAGAGCGCCTCAATGTCTTTGTTATTGGATAGCCCGCCACTCGCAATGATCGGAATGCGTACTGCTTGTGCCAGCTTAATCGTCGCATCCATGTTCACACCCTTGAGCATGCCATCGCGGCCAATGTCGGTATAAACGATTGCCTCGACGCCATAGTCTTCAAACTTCTTTGCTAGATCAATCACTTCATGGCCCGTTAGCTTGCTCCAGCCGTCAGTAGCCACCTTGCCATCGCGAGCGTCGATGCCCACCATAATATGGCCACTAAATGCAGTGCAGGCATCCTGCACAAAGCCAGGGCTCTTCACTGCCGCGGTGCCAATGATGATGGTGCTAATACCATCATCGAGCAAGCGCTCAATTGTTTCCAAATCCCGAATGCCGCCACCCAATTGGACCGGAATGTCATCGCCCACGGCTTTTAGTATGGCTTTGATGGCGGATTCATTTTTGGGTTTTCCAGCAAAGGCGCCATTTAGGTCAACTAAGTGCAAACGGCGCGCACCTTTACTGACCCAATGTTTTGCCATCGCAGCAGGGTCTTCTGAAAAAACCGTAGCGCGGTCCATATCGCCCTGCTCTAAGCGAACGCAGTGGCCGTCTTTAATGTCAATTGCGGGAATCAGCAGCATGATGAATAGAAAAAATTAAGGTTGCCAAGTAGTAAAGTTTTGATAAAGCCGTAAACCGTATTCTGCACTCTTTTCGGGATGAAACTGTGTAGCAAAAATAGTATCGCGGGCGACCGCAGAAGTAAACCATGCACCGTACTCCGTACTACCTACGGTGTGATTTTCGTTTGTGGGCACTGCATAAAAGCTATGCACAAAATAAAAGGGGGTGAGATTGGGAATGCCTGCCCATAAAGGGTGGTCTTTGTCTTGCCGAACCTGATTCCAGCCCATGTGCGGCACTTTGTATTCTGATCCGTCGGCCTGCAATTGACCAGCAAGTTCAAAACGCCGTACCTCGCCCGGAATAAGTCCTAGGCACGGCGTAAACGCATCACTGCCGCCCTGTTCTTCTACCCGAACCTCGCTACTGCGATCCAGCAGCATTTGCTCTCCCACGCACACGCCGAGCATGGGCTTATTTTTTGCAGCGTGTAGTAAGGCCTCCAATAGACCGGATTCACCCAACTGCTTCATACAGTCGGGCATAGCACCTTGACCGGGCAAGACCACGCGATCGGCTTTTTGAATCTGTTCTGGTTCAGTCGCAATCAGCACATTGGCATTCGGTGCAACCCGATGAAAGGCTTGGTAAACGGAACGTAAATTGCCCATTCCGTAATCAACGATGGCGATGGTTTGGGTCAACGGGAGACCTTTGGCTTAACGACTAATAAAGGACTGTAGTGCATGCAATGCATAGCAAACCATGCACTTCAACGATGATTAGAGGCTACCTTTCGTGGAAGGAACCTGACCTGCAGCGCGCGGATCGGGCGTTAATGCCATGCGCAAAGCGCGGCCGAAGGCCTTGAAGACTGTCTCGATTTGGTGGTGCGCATTGACGCCCCGCAAATTATCGATGTGCAAGGTCACACCTGCGTGGTTTACAAAACCACGGAAGAACTCAATACTCAGATCCACATCAAAATCGCCTACCCGCGCACGGGTAAATGGCACATGGAACTCCAAGCCGGGGCGGCCAGAAAAATCAATCACGACGCGAGACAGGGTTTCGTCCAGCGGCACATAGGAATGACCATAGCGCGTAATACCGACTTTATCGCCAACCGCTTTGGCAATGGCTTGCCCCAAGGTGATACCAACATCTTCTACTGTGTGGTGATCATCAATGTGGGTATCGCCTTTGGCGACGACCTTCAGGTCAATCATGCCGTGACGGACAATCTGATCCAGCATGTGGTCTAAGAAGGGCACGCCAGAGGCGAGCTCGGCCTTGCCCGTGCCATCCAGATTAAGGACTATTTGAATTTGGGTTTCCGAAGTATTTCGGGTAACGTCGACTTGCCGCATACATCTAAGCGCCTATAGGCGAAGTATTGAATGAAGTCTCATAATATCATTGCCGTTGGATTTGTTGTATTTAAATCATTCACTTAGCCAGTCGTTTTATTAGCCTGCGTTATTGTTTAACGTTACCGAGAAGAATTTCGATGAGTCGCTTTTGGAGCCCCGTTGTACAAACATTGACCCCCTATGTTCCTGGGGAGCAGCCGCAGATGGAGCGGCTAGTAAAGCTCAATACCAACGAAAGCCCCTACGGCCCATCGCCCAAAGCGATTGCCGCTATTGCCGCCGAAAACACAAGTGACTTACGCCTTTACCCCGACCCTGAGGGTGCGCGCCTGAAACAGGCGATTGCCACACTGCATGGCCTTGACCCTAAACAGGTATTTTTAGGCAACGGCTCGGATGACGTCTTGGCCCACGTTTTTCAGGGGCTGCTCAAGCAAAAATCGCCAATTTTGTTTCCAGACATCACCTATAGCTTTTATCCGGTCTACTGCAAACTATTTGGCATCGAGTACGGCACCGTCCCCCTCAATGCCGATTTTGCAATCAATCTCGATGATTACGCCAAACTCAATGGCGGCATTATTTTTCCTAATCCCAATGCGCCGACCGGTAGATCAATCTCCCGGTCCGAGATTGAGCGTCTGCTCAAGAAAAACTCCGGCTCTGTCATCGTGGTGGATGAGGCCTACGTCGACTACGGCACCGAATCCTGCATACCGCTCCTGCGTGGTCCCAACTGCCCTGAGAATTTGTTAGTCAGCCACACCCTATCCAAGTCACGTGCCTTAGCTGGCCTTCGGGTTGGTTTTGCTGTGGGCCACCCTGATTTGATTGAGGGTTTAGAGCGAGTCAAAAATAGTTTTAACTCCTATCCCCTGGGTCGATTGGCGCAAGCAGGTGCGATTGCCGCGATTGAAGACCAAGCCCACCTCGAAGCAATGTCGGCCAAAGTGAGTAAAACGCGAGGGGTGCTAGTAACTGCGCTAGACCGACTCGGTTTTGAAACCCTACCGTCTACTGCTAATTTTGTATTTACACGCCACCCCAAGCATGCAGGTGCAACGCTTTATCAGCAACTGCGTGAGCGCGGCATCATCGTGCGCCACTTTAAGTTACCTCGCATTGATGCCTTCTTACGCATCACGATTGGTACGGATGAGCAAAATCAGGAGCTGATTAAGGCTTTAGAGGAATTGGTTAAGTAGCCGCTAATTCCCATCGCCTTTCTCGGCCTTAACTTCCAAGCTTTCGAGCTTCACAAAGCTAGCCAACTGCTCGTCATTTATTACACCTACTTTTTTGAGGTCCTCAAGGGTTTCCGTCATTTCTTGAATAATGCGACTTTTAGTTTTTTTGGTTTCCATAGTTCTGCTCCCTATAGCTGCGTTGACAATTTCTTTACTAAATAATCTGATCGATCTTTTTTAAGGCTGCAGTTGCAATTCGAGGTCTTTTTATATAAACTAGTTAAATAAACCAGTTTGAAAGATTACTATGCCTAAAACCATTGAAGTTGTTGGCGCCTTTGAAGCGAAGACGCACTTGTCAGAACTCCTGCGAAAAGTAGCTTCTGGGCAAACCATTCGAATAAGTCAGCGCGGTCGTCCCGTCGCTGATCTTGTGCCAATTCAAAAAAATACCGCTCTAGATTCGAGCAAAGCAGCTACAAAGATGCGAACAATATATCAAAAGGCTACAAAATTACAAGGCGTATCCATTAAAGAACTCATTGATTTTGGACGCGCTTAATGAAGGCAATGGAATTTGTATTAGATAACTCTGTAGTTGCGCGTTGGCTCTTGCAAGATGGCAGCGCTAAAGACCGTCAATACGCCAGTATGGTGTTGGATTTACTAGAAGAGAATGCCAAAGCAGTAGTACCTCCTATATTTAGTATTGAGATTGCTAATGTGATTGCAAGGGCTGAGCATTTGGGGCAATTGCATGAGGCTGTTAGCGCTCAATTTATTGAAACCTTAGAGAATATGAGCATCGAAGTCGATGACGTTAGCCAAGATAAAAGCTTGACCTCTGTACTTGACTTAGCAAGACGATATAAATTGTCATCGTATGATGCATCCTACCTAGAGATTGCGCTTCGCAAGGGAATTGGATTAGCAAGTCTAGATAAAGACTTGATGAGTGCTTTTAAGTCTGCAGGCGGAAAATCAGTTCAAGCGTAAAAGTAATTTTTACTACTTTTTCAAGCGCATCTCAGCAGCTCTAGCGTGGGCTTGTAAGCCCTCACCATGCGCTAGTGTGCTGGCGACTTTACCTAAGGTTTGGGCGCCGGCTTCGCTGACTTCAATCATGCTCGAACGCTTAATGAAGTCATAGACGCCGAGTGGCGATGAGAAGCGCGCTGTACGCGCGGTTGGTAACACGTGATTGGGCCCAGCGCAATAATCGCCCAGGGATTCACTAGTGTAATTACCCATAAAAATGGCGCCCGCATGGCGAATCAGCTCAGCCCACTTTCTAGGCTGCTCTGCACAAATCTCCAAGTGTTCTGCAGCAATCGCGTTGGCGATTTCACAGGACTCGGCCATGTCCTTTACTTGTATTAACAAGGCGCGATTGGTCAATGATGTGCGTATCACCTCTTGGCGCGGCATCTCGGGCAAAAGGCGATCGATGCTGGCTTGGACTGCTTCGATAAATTGCGCATCGGGTGTGAGCAAAATCGACTGCGCGAGTTCATCGTGCTCGGCCTGCGAGAACAAATCCATGGCAACCCAATCGGGATTGGTTGTGCCATCGCACAGAACGAGTATCTCTGAGGGGCCGGCAATCATATCGATACCAACCGTACCAAACACGCGGCGCTTGGCGGCAGCAACATAGGCATTGCCTGGCCCAACAATCTTATCGACCGCTGGCACGGTTTGCGTACCGTAGACTAAGGCCCCTACCGCCTGCGCGCCGCCAATGGTGAAGACCCGATCCACTCCAGCCAACCAAGCAGCAGCCAGCACCAAGGGATTGCGCGCGCCATCTGGGGTTGGCACCACCATAATCACTTCTTGAACGCCAGCCACCTTCGCTGGAATCGCATTCATCAGTACCGAAGATGGATAGGCAGCCTTGCCACCGGGCACATAAATACCAACGCGATCCAGTGGTGTGACTTTCTGACCTAAACGCGTTCCATCGGCTTCGGTGTATTCCCAAGAATGGCAACCCGCTTCGATGCGCTGTTGTTCGTGATACGCCCGCACCCGACTTGCAGCAATATCCAATGCATTTTTTTGTTCGACTGGTAATTGCAGATAGGCCTGCTCGAGATCGCTACGCTTAATTTCTAAATCAGCGACGCTCGTGGCTATATTGGCACTACTCAGTCGATCAAATCGCTTGGTGTAGTCGAGCACGGCTGCATCACCGCGCGCTTTGACATCAGCCAAAATTTCCATAACTACTAAATCAATTGCATTGTCATCTGCGCTAGGCAAAGACAAGCTTGCCATCAGCGTAGCTTTGAAGTTCGCATCACTGCTATTGAGGCGCTTGATCTTAATTGAGCCTGACATGAGTCTTACTTTAGCTGCTCAAAAAAAGGTTGCAGCTGAGCACGCTTACGTTTGTACGATGCTTGGTTCACCACGAGGCGCGCACTGATATCGGCAATGGCTTCGACCTCAACCAAGCCATTGGCTTTTAAGGTATTGCCAGTCGAAACTAAATCAACAATCGCATCTGCTAGGCCAACCAGCGGGGCAAGCTCCATCGAACCATAGAGCTGAATCGTATCGATGTGGACGCCTTTATTGGCGAAGTGCTCACGGGCGCAGTTTACGTACTTGGTTGCCACCTTCAGGCGCGATCCTTGTCGAACGGCTTCAGCGTAATCAAAACCAGCGCGCACGGCTACTGACATACGGCATTTGGCAATGCCAAGATCAAACGGCACATAAAGACCATCTGTTCCTTTTTCCATTAAGACGTCCAAACCAGCCACGCCAAAGTCTGCACCACCAAATTGCACATAGGTTGGTACGTCGGAGGCGCGCACAATGATTAAGCGCACATCGGGATTCGAGGTCTCAATAATGAGCTTGCGTGACTTTTCAGGATCCTCCAGCGGCCGAATACCGACCTTGGACAGAATCGCTGCAGTCTCTTCGAAGATGCGGCCCTTGGAGAGGGCGAGGGTTAATTTCATGGAACTATTATTTCACGCGCTCGATGTTTGCGCCCAATTGGGTTAATTTTTGCTCCATACGGTCATAACCGCGGTCTAAGTGGTAAATCCGATCCACGATCGTCTCCCCTTGGGCTGCAAGACCGGCAATCACGAGGCTAGCCGAGGCCCGAAGATCGGTTGCCATGACCGTCGCGCCCGATAAGGCTTCAACGCCCTGGGCAATGGCGGTATTGCCCTCAATCGCAATATCGGCGCCCAAGCGGTTAAGCTCTTGCACGTGCATAAAGCGGTTCTCAAATATCGTTTCGGTAATGGTTGAGCTGCCCTGTGCAATCGCATTCACACTCATGAGCTGTGCCTGCATATCGGTTGGGAACGCTGGATACTCGGACGTGCGAAAGTTCACCGACTTCGGGCGCCCTTTCATCTTGGCCCGAATCCAGTCGGGTCCCGTTTCTACTTCCAATCCCACTTCACGCAATTTGACCAAGACCGCATCCAAGGTATCTGGACGGCAGTGCTTTACCAGCACATTGCCGCCGGCTGCAGCTACTGCGCACAAGAAGGTGCCGGCCTCGATTCGGTCTGGAATGACGCTATGTTCGGCGCCATGCAGCGCATCTACACCCTCGATGGTGAGCTTATCGCTGCCAATGCCGGTAATCTTGGCGCCCATTTTGACCAGCAACTCAGCCAAATCACTCACCTCGGGTTCGCGCGCGGCGTTTTCTAGGGTAGTTATTCCCTTCGCTAATGTTGCTGCCATTAAGAGGTTTTCGGTACCAGTGACAGTAATCATGTCCGTCAGAATGGATGCGCCCTGCAATCGTTCTGCCTTCGCTTCAATATTGCCGCCCTTGATTTTCATGGCGGCGCCCATCGCCTTTAAACCTTTAATGTGCTGATCCACTGGCCTGGCACCAATCGCGCAGCCTCCAGGCAAGGAAACTGTTGCCTTGCCGAGGCGCGCCAACAAGGGCCCCAAAACCAAGATCGATGCACGCATGGTCTTAACAATGTCGTACGTAGCCTCAAAGCTGGTGATGTTCGCTGCATCTAATATCAAATGCGTGCGATTCTCAGGATTAGGGAAATCCACTTGCACGCCCATGTTTTTGAGTAACTTGAGCATCGTACGCACATCCTGCAAATCAGGCACATTGCGTAACTCGATTGGGTCTTTACTTAAAAGGCAGGCACACAGAATTGGCAAGGCTGCATTTTTTGCGCCCGCGATCAATACTTCACCTTGCAGCGGAGTTCCGCCAATCATTTTTAACTTATCCATTGCGCTTTATTTTCTTTTTGTTGCTGCTGACTTATTGACCCGATTTTTCTGCAAACTCCGCTGGTGTCAATGCCTTGATGGATAAGGCATGCACCTCGGCCTTCATGCGATCGCCCAAAGCGGCATACACCAATTGATGGCGCTGAATCAGGCGCTTGCCTTCAAACTCAGCACTAACCACGGTTGCATAAAAATGCTGACCATCGCCCTCCACCGCAAGGTGGCTGCAAGCAATGCCTTGCTCAATATAAGACTGTATTTGCTCTGGGGTTGGGAACATCGGTTACTCCATAAAGTAAAGCAATTGAATTTTGCTTAATGCCGTAATTTATACCCAGTTTGAAGCATGCGCAATGCGGCAAATGATACCGCCACAAAAAAGCCACCGACGATAGCAAAGCTCATCCAAGGGGAAACATCCGATACGCCAAAAAAGCCATATCGGAATCCATCAATCATATAAAAGAAGGGATTGAAATGGGATATGGTTTGCCAAACAGGCGGCAAGGTATGAATCGAGTAGAAGACGCCCGATAACATCGTCGCGGGCATGATTAAGAAGTTCTGAAAAGCAGCCAGTTGATCAAACTTATCGGCCCAGATGCCAGCTACCAAACCCATGCTACCTAAAATAGCTGCGCCTAGAAAAGCAAAAATGATAATCCAAATTGGGTATTCAAAACTGGGCTGCACAAACCACGCCGTAATTAAGAAAACACCCAAGCCAACCACCACACCCCGCACCACCGCAGCCAGCACATAGGCCGCATAAAACTCTAGATTACTGAGTGGGGCCAACAGCACAAAGACGAGATTTCCGGTGATCTTCGATTGAATTAATGACGATGATGTATTTGCAAAGGCATTTTGCAAGAGGCTCATCATCACAAGGCCTGGAATCAAAAAGGCGGTATAGCTGAGGTGACCATACATCTCCACCTTGCCTTCCAGTACGTGGCCAAAAATTAAGAGGTACAGAACCGCAGTCAGTACTGGCGCTGCCACCGTCTGAAACGCAACTTTATAAAAGCGTTTTACTTCTTTGCGAAGCAGCGTCGGAAAGCCACTGCCGTAGTCAAATAGAGCATGCTTCATGCGGCGTTTCCAGACATGATGTGAACAAAGACATCCTCTAAATCAACTACCTCACCATTGTGTTTTTTTGCACCACCAAACCGAGAAAGTAAATTGGCAGTGGTGTCTAAAGCCACCACCTTGCCTTGCTTTAGCATCGCAATGCGTTGACACAAGGCCTCAGCCTCTTCTAAATAATGGGTAGTCAATACGATGGTGTGCCCGTCGTGATTGAGTCGGCTAATAAATTGCCATAGGGATTGACGTAACTCCACATCCACGCCTGCCGTTGGCTCATCGAGTACGATCACCGGTGGGCGATGCACCAAGGCTTGCGCAACCAAGACCCGGCGTTTCATGCCGCCCGAGAGAGAGCGCATATTACTATCGGCTTTTCCGGTTAAGTCTAAGTTGGCCATGATCTCATCGATCCACGCATCATTATTGCGAATGCCAAAGTAGCCCGACTGAAAACGTAAAGTTTCGCGTACAGTAAAGAAGGGATCAAAAACCAATTCTTGTGGCACCACGCCAAGCATGCGCCGCGCCTCACGGTTTGTCGACTGCACATCAACGCCCATGATTGAAGCGCTGCCATGATCAGGCTTACATAGCCCGGCCAAAATGGAGATTAGGGTTGTTTTGCCAGCACCATTAGGGCCAAGCAGGCCAAAGAACTCGCCTTCGTGGATATTGAGTGAAACATCATCTAGGGCTTGTAAGGCGCCATAGTGCTTTGATATTCCTTTGATCGCTATTGCCAAGGTCATGCTGCTGGCGTGCCCAACAACTCAGCAACGCCATAAACCTGAGCCAATACACACAATTTTGGCGGCGGACTTACTAACACTAGATTTCGCTGACCCTGCCGTAATTTTTTTTGCCATGCAATCAGTACAGCAAGCGCGCTGGAATCAAAATCGCTCAGCGCGGCACAATCCACCGTCTCCAATTGCGCCAGATCGCGCAGTCCATCCGCCTCGACTGCTAAGGCATTTTGCTGGGTTAAGGTAGACGGTAGGCTATAGGGCATGACTCGTTTATCAATTACCAGGGCGCGCAGAAGCTAACATCTTATTACGCTCTTTTAAAAACGCGATCAGGCCATCAATGCCATTTTGATTAATTTGATTCGTAAACTGGTTACGGTAGTTTTCTACTAGCCACACCCCTAAAACATTGATGTCATAGACTTTCCAGCCAGAGGGCGTTTTTTCTAAACGGTAATCAAGCGGAATGGGATCGCCGCGGCCCAGCACCACCGTGCGCACAATCACTTCGGTATCGGTGGGTGCTGCACGCAAGGCTTTGTATTGAACGGTTTGATCACGCACCTGGCTTAGTGCACCGGAGTAAGTGCGTATCAATAGAGTTTTAAATTCAGCGATCAGTTGCGTTTGTTGCTCTGGTGTTGCCTTTCGCCAATTAGGGCCCATCGACATCTCGGTGGTACGCCGCATATCGGTATACGGCACAATTTTCTTCTCTACCAGATCGACTACGCGCGCAATATTGCCCTTCTGAATTTCTGGATCTGCCTTAATGGAGGCCATGACATCGCTCACAATGCTGCGAATTAATCCATTCGGGGTAGATTCATCAATGGGGGCATTTTGAGCGCTTACCGGACTAACAAACCAAATTGCGGCGAGCGCAGAACTGATGGAAATAGCGTGGCGGATATTGATATTCAATTGGGCTTCTCTTAGGTGTTATAGCTCGATTTGAGTGGGTAGCGTAATTTTAGCCCGCCCTAGCAAACTCAGCAAAAGCGCTGCCATTCGCTATTTCGGAGTCTATTCGTAGGGATTTTGAAATGGCGGCAATATTTCATCATCGTCATAACCCGCCTTACTTTGATCAATTTGGTACTGCCGACGCTGAATGTACCCATCCCGCACAAAGGAATACTTATCGATTGCAGCGCCTTCCAGGAGATCGCCAGCCTGATAGTAGTTATTTCGAGCATTCACGATACGTAAGCCAGTCAGGCTGTTTCGCAAAGCAACATCGGGCAATAGGCGGAGCAAGTAGTCGGTCTCAATATCAGCCGCCGTTCCAAAGGTATCGCGTACCGAGCTGGGGCCAAAAAACGGTAATACTACATAGGGTCCAGACGGAATTCCCCACACGCCAAACGTTTGTCCAAAATCGGCTTTGTGTTTTGGCAGACCCCCCGGTGTAGCCATGTCAATCAAACCACCCAAACCAAAAACCGTATTGACTACAACCCGCATCAAGCCTTTGGCTGCCATGCCGGGGTTACCCTGCAGTAACTGGTTCAATGCAGAATAAATATCGTTGTAGTTACCAAAGAAATTATCGATGCCGTCGCGCGCCACTGAGGGAACTACATAGCGGTAACCGGTGGTCACGGGCTTGAGAAGGTAATTGTCTAAGCCTTCATTGAAACTAAAGACAGAACGGTTAAATGATTCCCACGGGTCTTGTGCCGATGGCTGAATGCCCGCCGGAATGGTGGCACACCCAATCATGCTGACGCAAAGCACCGCAATTAAACTGCGCCTCGCGCTTTGCTTTAGAAAGGATCGTAGCCAAAAAATCACTTTTTAGCGCTTTCATCTTTACCGCCGTCCGCCGCCTTGTTGTACAAAAATTGGCTGATGAGGTTTTCGAGAACAACGGCCGATTGGGTTTGCGTAATCATATTGCCCTGTGCCAACATTTGATCTGAGCCGCCAGCCTCGAGCCCAACGTATTGCTCACCCAATAAGCCCGAAGTCAAAATCTTCGCGGCCGAGTCTTTTGGAAACTGGTAGCTACGCTCCAGGGTAATCGTAACGGTTGCTTGGTAAGTCGTGTCGTCAAAGCGAATATCCGCAATACGCCCAACCACCACACCAGCGCTTTTGACCGGTGCACGCGGCTTTAGGCCGCCGATGTTGTCAAAACGAGCAGTGATCGTGTAGGTTGGCTGAAATGAGACGGCGTTCATATTGCCCACCTTGAGAGCCAAGAAAAGCGCCGCCAATAAGCCAATGGCAACGAATATTCCAACCCAAACATCAATGGCACTTTTTCTCATATGGACCTCAGTTTAATCCTTCTGCATTTCATTATTAGTTGGAGAACATCAAGGCAGTCAGCAAGAAATCCAAAGCCAATACCGCCAAAGATGAAATCACCACCGTACGGGTAGTCGCTTGGGACACCCCTTCTGGCGTTGGTTTAGCCTCAAACCCTTGATAAAGGGCGATAAACGTCACCACAACACCAAATACAACGCTCTTAATTAAACCGTTACCAATATCAGAGAAGAGATCAACGCCCCCCTGCATTTGTGACCAAAAGGCACCCGAGTCAACGCCAATCAATGGAACGCCCACAAAGTAACCGCCAACCACACCAACCGCAGTAAAGATGGTTGCCAAAATCGGCATGGAAATAATGCCAGCCCATAGGCGCGGAGCGACCACACGGCTTAAGGGATCCACGGCCATCATCTCCATAGCACTCAGCTGTTCACCGGCCTTCATCAGGCCAATTTCTGCGGTTAGCGAAGTGCCTGCCCTGCCCGCAAAAAGGAGGGCGGTAATTACTGGGCCCAGCTCACGCGTGAGCGATAAGGCAACCAATAAACCCAATGCTTGTTCTGAGCCATAGCGATTCAAGGTGTAATAACCTTGCAGGCCCAATACAAAGCCAACGAATAAACCAGAGACCGCAATAATCACAAAGGAGTGATTGCCGATAAATAGGATTTGATCCGAAACCAAGCGTGGGCGCTTTAACAGTGGAGCGGAGCGCGCTATGACCCCTATGAACATGCGCGTTGCATGCCCTAAACTGACAATATTGCTGCGGATGAAAAATCCAAGATCGCCAAGCAAATCAATGGTTTTACGTAAGATCATCGCGCGCCTACCTCAACAGCAAAATCATCCAAAAGATCTGCGCCTGGATAATGAAATGGTACCGGCCCATCGGGTGAGGCATCCAAGAACTGGCGCACAAATGGATCGCTTGAGCGATTCAGCTCATCGGGCGTACCTTGGGCGCCAATGCGTCCATTGGCAATGAAGTACACGTAATCTGCAATTGCAAAGGTTTCTTCCACATCGTGGGTCACCAAAATACTAGTGGCGCCAAGCGCGGTATTCAGATCGCGTATCAAACGCGCTGTAATGCCAAGCGCAATTGGGTCTAGACCGGCGAACGGCTCGTCATACATTATGAGCGGTGGATCGAGTGCAATTGCGCGCGCTAGTGCCACACGCCTTGCCATGCCGCCCGAGATTTGCCCGGGCATCAAATCGCGGGCGCCACGCAAACCTACTGCATTGAGTTTCATGAGTACAAGGCTGCGTAATAAATCCTCGCTGAGGTTGGTATGCTCGCGCAACGGAAAGGCAACATTTTCAAAGACGCTCAGGTCCGTAAAGAGGGCGCCAAACTGGAACAGCATGCCCATACGCCGGCGTGCCCGCATCAACTCCGCACTGCTCATTTGACCGACATTACCGCCTTCAAATAAAACCTTTCCCTCGCTTGTTGTAACTTGACCGCCAATTAAACGCAGGACGGTCGTTTTGCCACAACCCGAGCCGCCCATCACAGCGACTACCTTGCCGCGGCGAAACTCCATATTGAGGCCAGATAGAATCTGGCGCTCACCAGGCGCATAGGAAAAGTTAACGTCCTGAATCGAGACAACAACATCATCTTTGCTGGTCTGGCTTTGCGGAGATTCAGATTGATTCAATGCGTGTCTTTTAAATAATGGTCAATGGTTCGATTTTAGAGCGGTAATACCGATGAGCCCATCAAATATGAATCGACTGCATGCGCACACTGACGACCTTCCCGAATCGCCCACACCACCAACGATTGACCCCGACGCATGTCACCGGCAGCAAATACCTTCGCTACATTGGTTTGGTAGGCTTTTTGACCTTCAACGTGGGCCTTTGCATTGCCGCGCGCATCCTTATCAACACCAAATGCATTTAGCACTTGCTGGGCAGGAGATACAAAACCCATCGCCAACAAGACGAGGTCGGCCTTGATCTCAAACTCGGAATTAGGCACTTCCGTCATCTTTCCGCCTTGCCACTCCAAACGAACACCAATCAGTTTTTCAACTTTGCCGTTTTTGCCCTCAAAGCGTTTTGTGCCTACCGACCAATCACGCTCACAGCCTTCTTCATGCGATGACGAAGTGCGCAACTTAGTTGGCCAATAGGGCCAAACCAAGGGTTTATTTTCTTCCTCGGGTGGCTGGGGCAGCAATTCAAATTGAGTAACGTGATTCGCGCCGTGGCGATTCGATGTGCCAACGCAATCCGAGCCGGTATCACCGCCACCAATCACAACAACGTGCTTACCCGTTGCACGAATGCCATTTTGCGAATCGCCAGCAACTTCTTTGTTCTGCGGAATCAAGAATTCCAAAGCGTAATGAATGCCTTCCAGTTCCCGTCCAGGCACTGGCAAATCGCGTGGCTGCTCTGCGCCGCCGCTAATAATGACGGCATCAAAATCCTTCATTAACTGCTCTGGCGTAACTGTCTTATTGGAATAGTTTTTTACTTCTGCGCCAACCGCCTCTTTGCCAACATAAACGCCGGTAGCGAAGACCACGCCTTCGGCTTGCATTTGTTCTACACGGCGATCAATCAGCCACTTTTCCATCTTGAAATCAGGAATACCATAGCGCAGTAAGCCGCCAACCCGGTCGTTCTTCTCGTATACGGTGACATCGTGACCAACGCGCGCCAATTGTTGCGCCGCCGCCATACCCGCAGGACCCGATCCAACAATGGCTACTTTTTTGCCAGTTTTGGTTTTGGATGGCATTGGCTTGACCCAACCACTTTCCCATGCCCGGTCAATGATGGCATGCTCAATCGACTTAATACCAACTGCATCCCGATTGATGCCGAGTGTGCAAGCAGACTCGCATGGCGCGGGGCAAATGCGGCCAGTAAATTCAGGAAAGTTGTTCGTGGAGTGCAACACCTCAATGGCGTTTTTCCAATCACCCTGAAAAACCAGTTCATTAAAGTCCGGAATGATGTTGTTGACTGGGCAGCCGTTATTGCAAAACGGAATACCGCAGTCCATGCAGCGTGCACTTTGGACTTTGGCCTCGTCATCGCTCAGCGCCGTAATGAATTCTTTGTAGTGGTGCAGGCGCGTTACAGGAGCCTCGTAGGTTTCCTTAACACGCTCAAACTCCATAAATCCAGTGACCTTACCCATCTCAACTACTCCTTCAATATCGTGTTGTTACTTAAGCAATCGCTTTTGCATTTTTTTGTGCTTTTTCCCAAAGCTCACCCAAGGCACGTTTGTATTCCGTGGGGTGTACTTTAATAAAGCGGGTACGTGCTTGATCCCAGTCGGCGAGCAAGGCCTTCGCGCGCTCGGATCCGGTATGCCGGAAATGACGCTCAATTAAGGCTTTCAAAATATGCTCATCGCTCTGGCGCTGACCACCATCCTTAACGTCGATTGGCGCATGCCATTGGGATTCAGGGGTATTGGCCGCCTGCTCTGCATGGGGTAACACTTTTTCTAAAGTAGCCATGCTGGTATTGCAGCGCTTTGCAAATAAACCATCTTCGTCGTACACATAAGCGATACCACCACTCATGCCAGCTGCAAAGTTGCGTCCGGTTTCACCGAGAACAACTACTGTTCCACCCGTCATGTATTCACAACCGTGATCGCCCGTACCCTCGACGACAGCCGTAGCGCCAGAGTTACGCACTGCAAAACGCTCGCCAGCTACGCCATTAAAGAAAGCTTCGCCGCCAATCGCGCCGTACAAGACGGTATTGCCAACAATGATGTTCTTGGCAGTATCGCCACGGAACTCATGCGGTGCCCGTACGATGACGCGCCCACCCGACAAGCCTTTACCAACATAATCGTTCGCGTCGCCAACCAAATCCAAGGTAACGCCATGGGCTAAGAATGCAGCAAAACTCTGACCGGCCGTGCCATTTAACTGAATGTGAATGGTGTCATCTGGTAAGCCAGCATGACCATACCGCTGAGCAATTTCACCGGATAGCATTGCACCTACGGTACGGTTCACGTTCTTAACAGGAACAATAAAGGACACTTTCTCGCCGCGCTCTAATGCAGGCTCACTCTTCTCAATCAGAATGTGGTCTAAGGCAGTGCCAAGGCCGTGATCTTGCGTGAGTACTTGATAGCGCGGTACATCGGCTGGTACAGCAGGGGCTGCAAAAATCTTACTGAAATCCAGTCCATGGGTTTTCCAGTTATCAATGCCCTTGCGGGTATCGAGTAAGTCAACTCGGCCAATCAGATCATCAAACTTTCGTATGCCTAATTGGGCCATGATTTCACGTGCCTCTTCTGCAACAAAGAAGAAGAAATTCACTACGTGCTCTGGCTTACCAGCAAACTTTTTACGTAGCTCCGGATCTTGCGTGGCAACACCAACTGGGCAGGTATTTAAATGGCACTTGCGCATCATGATGCAACCTTCCACCACCAGTGGCGCGGTTGCAAAACCAAATTCATCTGCGCCAAGCAAGGCACCAATCACAACGTCACGACCGGTTTTCATTTGCCCATCTGCCTGCACCCGAATGCGGCTGCGTAAACGATTTAGCACTAAGGTTTGCTGGGTTTCAGCCAGGCCAAGCTCCCATGGGGAACCGGCATGCTTAATCGACGACAGAGGGGATGCGCCAGTGCCGCCATCATGGCCCGCGATCACTACGTGATCTGCTTTGGCTTTTGCAACGCCAGCAGCGACCGTACCTACGCCCACTTCAGAAACAAGTTTGACGGATACATCGGCCTTGGGATTGACGTTTTTGAGGTCATGAATCAACTGCGCAATGTCTTCAATCGAATAAATATCATGGTGCGGTGGCGGAGAAATTAAACCAACGCCCGGCACCGAGAAACGCAACTTACCAATGTAATCGGATACCTTGCTACCGGGCAGCTGACCGCCCTCACCGGGTTTTGCACCCTGCGCCATTTTGATTTGCAGCTGATCGGCAGAGCGCAGATACTCAGTCGTTACACCAAAGCGACCTGATGCCACCTGCTTGATTTTTGAGCGTAAAGAATCGCCGTCTTCCAATGGAATATTGGCTTCCACCACATCGCTACCCAGAATGCTTGCAAGGCTTTCGCCTTTGCGAATCGGAATACCTTTGAGTTCGTTTTTATAGCGATTGGGGTCTTCTCCGCCCTCGCCTGTATTAGACTTGCCACCGATGCGGTTCATGGCAATTGCTAGGGTTGCATGTGCTTCGGTTGAGATTGAACCCAAGGACATCGCACCCGTTGCAAAGCGTTTCACGATCTCTTTAGCAGACTCCACTTCATCCAGTGGAATTGCCTTAGCGGGGTCAACCTTAAATTCAAACAAACCGCGCAAGGTCATCTGACGCTTGCTTTGGTCATTGATGATGTTGGCGTACTCTTTGTATGTCTGGTAGCCCTTATCAGAGCCAGTACGCGTTGCGTGCTGCAGCTTTGCAATGGTATCTGGCGTCCACATGTGGTTTTCACCACGAACACGATAGGCATATTCGCCGCCGGCTTCGAGCATATTGGTCAATACAGGGTCATTTCCAAACGCCTGCTGGTGCATGTGCAGCGCCTCTTCGGCAATTTCAAACACGCCAATACCGCCCACATTCGATGGTGTATTTTTAAAATACTGCTGTATCACTTCCTGATTGAGTCCAATGGCTTCAAAAATTTGTGAGCCGGTATATGACATGTAGGTCGAGATACCCATTTTCGACATGACTTTTTGCAAGCCTTTGCCTACCGCTTTAACGTAATTCTTAATGGCTTTCTCTGGTGATAAATCACCGGGTAAACCTTTTGCCATTTCCGCTAAGGTCTCCATTGCCAAGTAGGGGTGAATCGCTTCTGCACCATAGCCCGCGAGCAATGCAAAGTGATGGGTCTCGCGCGCGCTACCGGTCTCTACAACCAAACCAACGCTGGTACGCAAGCCTTTGGCAACCAAATGCTGATGTATTGCAGACGTTGCTAAGAGCGCTGGGATGGCTACGTGCTTTTCATCCACCTGACGATCGCTAATCAGCATAATATTGAATCCCAAGCTAACTGCATCAGCAGCCTCTGCGCACAAAGACGCTAAGCGCGCCTCAATGCCTTCTTTACCCCAGGCTGCGGGATAACAGATGTCTAATTCGTAAGTGCGGAACTTGCCATTGGTGTAGTGCTCAATGTGGCGGATCTTCGCCATTTCCTCAAAATCCAAAATGGGTTGACTTACTTCTAAGCGCATCGGTGGATTGATGTTGTTGGTGTCGAGCAAATTGGGTTTTGGTCCCACAAACGAGACCAAGGACATCACCATGTTTTCCCGAATCGGATCGATTGGGGGATTTGTGACCTGTGCGAATAACTGCTTAAAGTAGTTGTAGAGGGACTTGTCTTTATTCGACAAGACAGCCAAGGGGCTATCGTTGCCCATTGAGCCAATCGCCTCTTCGCCCGCTAAGGCCATCGGCGCCATTAAATACTTGAGGTCTTCTTGGCTGTATCCAAATGCCTGCTGGCGATCCAGTAGCTTTGCCGCTGGCCGAATGTGGGCCTGCTCGTCTACGCTGTCTTTCTTAGATAAATCCACTTCATCTAACTTGACACGTACCGCATCAATCCAGCTCTTGTATGGCTTTGCTTTCGATACTGCATTTTTGAGCTCGACGTCGTCAATGATGCGGCCTTGCTCCATGTCAATCATGAACATCTTGCCTGGTTGCAAGCGCCACTTTTGCACAATCTTATTTTCAGGCACTGGTAAAACGCCTGCCTCGGAGCCCATGATCACGAGATCATCGTCGGTGACGTAATAGCGTGCTGGACGTAAACCATTGCGATCGAGCGTCGCGCCAATCTGACGGCCATCGGTAAATGCCATGGCTGCAGGGCCATCCCATGGCTCCATCATTGCTGCGTGGTATTCATAAAACGCGCGGCGATTCTCATCCATCATGGTGTGTTGTTCCCATGCCTCTGGAATCATCATCATCATGGCTTGCGCTAAGGGATATCCTGCCATGACCAATAGCTCTAAGCAATTATCAAAGCAGGCTGTATCCGATTGGCCTGGATAAATTAATGGCCATAATTTTTGTAGATCATCACCCAATACTGGGGAACTAATTGCGCCGGTACGCGCATTCACCCAGTTGACGTTGCCTTTAACGGTATTGATCTCGCCGTTGTGCGCAATCATGCGATAGGGGTGCGCCAACTCCCATGCTGGGAAGGTATTGGTCGAGAAACGCTGATGCACTAAGGCCAAGGCGGAAACGCAGCGCTGATCTTGTAAATCGAAATAGTAAGCGCCTACCTGATTTGCAAGCAACAGTCCCTTGTAAACAATGGTGCGTGCTGACATCGATGCAACGAAATATTCCTTGCCGTGCTTTAAATGCAAATCTTGAATGGCATGACTGGCTGTTTTTCGGATGACGTATAACTTGCGCTCTAAAGCATCGGTCGTCATGATGTCGCGGCCGCGCCCAATAAAAATTTGGCGTATGAATGGCTCTGTCTTTTGCACCGTTGGCGACATCGGCAATTTGACATCAATGGGTACATCGCGCCAGCCCAGCACAATTTGGCCCTCTAGGCGTACCGTTCTTTCTAACTCTTGTTCGCAAGCCAAGCGGGATGCGCTCTCTTTTGGCAAAAAGATCATGCCCACACCGTATTCGCCAAACGGAGGCAGTGTGATTCCTTGCTTGGCCATTTCCTCGCGATACAAGAGATCGGGGACCTGAATCAAAATACCAGCACCATCGCCCATCAGAGGGTCGGCTCCTACAGCGCCGCGGTGATCCAAGTTTTCTAATATTTGTAAACCCTGCGCCACGATCGCATGTGATTTTTTACCTTTGATGTGCGCAACAAAGCCTACGCCACATGCATCGTGCTCATTTGCAGGATCGTACAAACCCTGTGCGACTGGACGAATGGTTTCAGCCTCTACTAATTGAGTATCGGTAATAATTTGGGTGATTTTGCTATTCATAGTGTGTCTCGATAACTGCGCAAAAAGGCGTGAAGGCGCGTGGGAGATCAAATATAGGGGAATACCCCTTTGAGTGCAATCTTTTTAATTGACTCTGTCCCATTTAATTAGGGAGAATAACTAGGATGATTATTTTAATGGGGACAGAGTCATATTTTATTCACCCATCGGCCCCTCTTCAACGTTAGCGCCTGCTAATTAGATTGGCTAGACAGTAGGAGGGTTTTTTATCGGGCGCCCGCGTGGACGAATCTGCATGGCCTCTAAATTGTGCTTAAAGAGGGTTTTTGCATATTCTGGGCTTACCCATGGCTTTGACCGAAGCAAGGCTTCCGTAATTGCGCGGTCCTCCCAGTGGGGGGGCCCCTCTTTGACCAAGTTTGCCCAAGCCATTTGACGCTCAAACGGGGTATTTCCGAGGCCCCAAAACCGCGGGTGGTCTTGTAACCATGCTTCCGCTTTTCCGCCGATGTGACTGGTATAACTCGTCCAAGGGTAGTCGGTGGGCTTGGATTCCAGACCGCTGCGAACCGGATTTAGCTCAATGTAGCGCTGGCAACGCAGAAGGTAGTCGGGATCAATTAAGGATGAGCGATAACGACCCTCCCAAATTGTTCCGGTACGGCCGTGCTTTTGATTAAAGAATTGCGCATAGCGTCGCCCTAAGGACTGCATTAACTTTGCCAGCGACTCCGATTCTTTCGGACTAAGGAGTAAATGCACATGATTGGGCATCAGCGCGTAAGCATGAACTGCTACTGAAAATTGATTGGCTGCGGTGCGAAGCCAATCCAGGTAAATGGCATAGTCTGCGGGCGCATGAAACAGGGTCTCGCGATTGTTTCCGCGCACCAACACATGCATTGCCTGACCCGGAATAACAATACGCGCCTGGCGAGCCATTACGCCGGCCTTCCTAGTTAACCGTACTCATACCACCCGGCGGGGCAAAGTCAGGAATAAACCAATCCCCACCGGACTGCACTACGCCCGCAGGAACCAATCGAGATTGTTCAGGCTTCCCTTTTAAAGCGGTTGCCATAAATGAGGTCCATACCGGCAGCGCTAATCCACCACCCGTTTCGCGATCGCCAAGACTGCGCGGCCGATCAAACCCAATCCATGCAACAGCAACAATATCCGAGTTGTAGCCTGCAAACCACGCATCATGGGAATCATTCGTAGTTCCGGTCTTGCCAGCCAAATCAGTACGGCCTAATTTGCTTCTTGCACTGATCGCCGTGCCCGTTTTCGTCACTTCTTGCAACATGCTATCCATGACAAAGGCCGTGCGCGCATCGAGTACTCGGGTAGCATCGACGCTTGCGCGAACTGGCTGCGCCTCAAAGAGAACGACACCCTTGGAATCAACCATCCTACTAATCAGGAAGGGATCCACGCGGTATCCGCCATTGGCGAAGACGCTATACGCAGTTGCCATTTGCAAAGGCGTGACCGATCCAGCGCCTAGCGCCATTGTTAAATAGGGCGGGTGTTTCTCCGGCTCAAAGCCAAAACGCTGAATGAAGTCTTGTGCATACGATGGACCAATTTTGCGTATCACTCGCACTGAAACTAAGTTTTTAGACTTAGCGAGCGCCGTTCGCAGCGGCATAAAACCGTCGAACTTACCATCGTAGTTTTTTGGTTCCCATGCTTGGCTGCCAGTCTCTAAGCTACCAATAGATAAAGGCGCATCATTGACTGAAGTACTAGGGGTGAATCCTTTTTCAATTGCTGCGGCGTATATGAAAGGCTTAAAAGCAGAGCCGGGTTGACGTTGCGCCTGGGTGACGTGATTGAATTGATTGCGACGAAAATCAAACCCACCAACCAAGGAAATAATCGCGCCACTCTCGGTATCTAAGGCAACAAACGCTGCCTCGACTTGGGGTAGCTGGGCTAACTTCCAGATACCGCTATCGGAAAGAAGACGGACTACCGCGCCAGGGCGTAAGCGTTTTTTAGGCTGCGAACTATCGGTTAATGATGCTGAAGCCAACTTTAAGCCATCACCCTTAATGGAGATCACATCGCCTGTTGCAATCATGACCTGCAACTCTTTTGGCTTCACTTCCAAAACAACGCCCGATTGCAACTCATCCAATGGGGGGTAATCCAGTAGAGCTACGTCGATTGCGCGCTGCCGCTTGAGTTCATCTTCAGGTAAATCAATGAAACCCTCGGGGCCACGGTATGCGTGTCGCAGATCATAATCAAAAATACCGCGGCGGACCGCTGCATACGCTGCATCCTGATCTGCTTTAATCAAGGTGGTGTAAACACTTAAGCCTTGTGAGTAAATGGCTTCGCCATATTGACTAAACAATAATTGACGTACCATCTCTGCAGCAAAGTCTGCCCGTGTCGAGAACTCATTACCAAGGCCGCGCACCCGTAATTGCTCGGCCATTGCCACCTGATATTGCTCTGGTGTAATGTAGCCTAAATCACGCATGCGCTGCAGAATGTATTCTTGACGAATCTTGGCGCGCCGGAAATTACTAACCGGGTTATAAGCTGACGGCGCTTTAGGTAAGCCGGCCAACATTGCAGATTCCGCAATACTCAAACTTTTTAGGTCTTTACCAAAGTAAATTTGCGCTGCACTTGAAAAACCATATGCCCGCTGACCCAAAAAAATCTGGTTCATGTAAATTTCTAGAATCTTATCTTTCGATAATTTAGATTCAATCTCCCAAGCCAACAATACTTCATAGATCTTTCGGCTAAATGTTTTTTCATTGCCTAAGAAGAAATTGCGCGCCACCTGCATGGTGATAGTGGATGCGCCCTGAGAAAGGCGGCCCCGTAAATTCGCTAAGCTTGCCCGCAAAACACCCAAATAGTCGACGCCGCCATGGGAATAAAAACGATCGTCTTCAATTGCCAATACGGCATTACGCATCTGCAAGGGAATCTCGGACAAAGGGACTACTGTGCGGCGCTCTTCACCGAACTCCCCAATTAATACTTTATCGGCCGTAAAAACACGCAGCGGCTCTTTCGGTTTGTAGTCGACTAAGGCCGATATTGGGGGCAAATTAGGAATTGCGATAATGAATGCGTAGGCAATCAACATCGTTACCATCACCCCACCCGCTAAAGCAAAGACCAGCAAGGCCTTAATCAAGGGCCCACGAATGGTGCTCGATAGCGACACATTATCGGGGTGCGGACGGTAAGACCGACCGTCAGGCGAGCGCTTAAGCGATGGCCTGACTGGTGGCTTGTCTTTAGGGGAGATCGCCATATGGGGGATTATAAGTCGGCTTCTTATCCCCCTCTAAATCAGATTTAACCGACACAAGTGCTGTCTTTTCCCGATAGCGTATGCGTATGCGATCAGCAAAAATCATGGCGTGCCGAAACGATCTATTTTCCCCGCCTCTTTTGATGCCATTTTGAGTGAATTAGGAGACGATCCCGCCATCGGTCATCCCTCCCGCAGTACTCCTTCCATGCCTGAGAACCAAACCATGAATCGCCATTCCTATGAAGCGGATGCCCATCGCCTTTCCGAGCAGTTTCCGCAACATAAAAACCGCACAGATGACACCATGCAGGGCATATCTAGTCCGCTGATACAAAAGCTTCAGCAGAGCCCCTTTTTGCATGAAAAACCCATTTGGCTTGCAATTGTGATTTGCATTATGGCCGCCACAATGCTGAATAGTTACTGGTTATTTGAATTACGCGCATCCCAAATCATGCAGCCGGTTACAGCTGATGAGGCAGGGCAGAGTACCCATGAAGTCAAGGCGCTTGTTTTGGGCCTGATGGACCAGCTCGAGGATGACCATGAGTTGCTCTTATCTGAACTGGAATCACTGGAAAGCATAGTGCTACAAAATGCCAATGCAACTCGTGTGCGCAACGCCCAGAGTTCGCAAGCGCTAAAAATTAGCCCTGCCGAGCAGTCCCTTAAGCGGTGGCGCTACCTGGGTATGAGTAACTCCAGTTCGGGCATCAGCGGTCTTTTTCATACTGGGGATGGCGTGCTGCACATTGCCTTAAATGGCACCGCAGTAGAGGGCTGGCATCTTTCCTCCGCGACACGCGAGCTGGCAATGCTCACATCCAATGATGGCAAGTCTGTCGCTATTTCGGTTAGCAAGGAGTAATGCATGGGGTTGGTGTATTGCTTATCTTTACTACTGATCATTGCAATTAGCCCTTCTAATGTGGCGCAGGCGACTTCCGGTAGCCGGATAATAGCCTCAATACCTCCAGTTCAGCAAAATGCCATCAGTCTGCACTTTGCCAACATTGAGGTCAGCGGGCTTTTGCATGAATTAGCGCGCCTTGGTGACACCAACTTTTTGTTAAGTGAGTCGATTCAAGGGCGTATGTCAGTCAATCTTAAAAATACAGCCTGGCACACCGCCTTACACTCTATTTTGGCCAGCAGGGGTTTGGGCATCATTCGGCAAGGTGATATTTATTGGATTGCTCCCCATGCCGAAATTCTGAGTTTTCAAAAGCACCGCAGAGACGATGCCGCATTGCCATTTGGGGGCGACCACCTCAGCAGTCCAAAGCAAATTTTGATTGAGGCGCGCATCGTCGAAGCGGACCACCGTTTTGCACGTAACTTGGGTGCCAAACTGGGATTGCAGGCCAAGGGCATAGGCAACAATGCAGATAACGCTCTGATCAGCAATTTGGATTTGGGAGCATCGGGGCTGGCTGGTTTTGATCCCAGCACTGTGGCGGCAACCCTCTTATCCAAGGGAGCGACACGACTGCTGCAGATGGAGCTATCCGCATTGGAAAGCGATGGTCAAGGGAAGATTCTGTCCAACCCCCGCATCATGACCGCAGACCAGGTGAAAGCGACGATTGAGCAAGGCACTGAACTTCCATATCAAACGTCAAGCCAAACGGGCAGTAAGCTGCAATTCCGAAAGGCTAATTTACGCCTTGAAGTCATTCCTAAAATTCATCCAGACGGTACGATTTCCATGCTGGTTTCCATCAACAAAGATACGGTCGGCATGAAAACCGAACAAGGGTATGCCATTGATACGAAGAATCTGAGTTCGGAAGTCACGGTTGAAAATGGTGGAACCGTGATTCTTGGGGGCGTATACCAAACCACCGAGCGTGAGGATGTGGTCAAAGTCCCTTTGTTGGGCGACATCCCATTAATTGGGCACTTTTTTCAACATAAATCCACCTTACGCGATAAAACCGAGCTATTGGTCTTCATAACCCCCACCGTTCTCGGTAAACCCTAATAAAATCAGTTGGTGAATTCCTTAACAAAAAACATTTACCTTGTTGGTCTGATGGGCGCCGGTAAATCGACGGTAGGCAAATTATTGGCGCGCAAATTAGACCGTCGATTTATTGATGCCGATGCATTAATAGAGGAACGCTGTGGCGTCAAAATCCCCGTCATTTTTGAAATGGAGGGTGAGGCCGGCTTTCGTAAGCGGGAGGCGCAAGCGATTAAGGAAGCAGTAGAGGAAGAGTCGATTGTTCTGGCTACTGGTGGCGGCGCTGTCATTCTTCCAGAGAATCGCGCCTTACTTAGTAGTAGAGGTACTGTGATTTATTTACATGCAGGACCAACGGAACTTTGGCATCGTACTAAAGGCGGTGAAGGTCGCCCTCTTTTACAAACCGGAGATGCTCGTCAAACCCTAGAGAATTTATACCAAGTACGCGATCCACTCTACCGTGAAATCGCAGACCATATTGTTGAAACCGGCAAACCCAGCGTCAATCAACTCGTCCATACATTACTGATGCAACTTGAGCTCTCCCCATGAAAACACTACACGTCGATTTAGCTAGCCGTAGCTATCCCATTTACATTGGTACGGATTTGCTTGAGCAAAAGGCGCTATTCGAGCTCCACCTCAAATCCAGCACTACGGTTTTTATTGTGAGCAACACAACCGTTGCGCCACTGTATGCAAAAACGCTAACGTATACGTTAACCCAACTGGGTAAAACCGTTCGACTGCTGGAATTGCCTGATGGTGAGTCTTTTAAGGATTGGCAGCACCTGCAGCTCATTTTTGATGAACTGCTTGCGCATGGCGCCGATCGCCAAAGCATGATCGTAGCCTTAGGTGGGGGTGTTGTGGGCGACATGGCGGGCTTTGGCGCCGCCAGCTTTATGCGTGGCATTCGGTTTATTCAAGTGCCCACCACCTTATTGGCTCAAGTAGATTCATCGGTTGGTGGCAAAACTGGAATCAATCATCCTCTAGGGAAAAATATGATTGGCGCCTTTCACCAACCGGTGGCGGTGATTGCTGATTTAAGTACACTACGCACACTGCCGGCACGCGAGCTCTCTGCTGGTCTAGCTGAGGTCATCAAACATGGTGCGATTGCGGATGCTGATTTTTTAGATTGGATCGAAGCCAATACCAGCGCCTTACTTGCCTGCGATACCGATGCGATGGCCCACGCGGTTTTGCGCTCATGCGAGATTAAGTCTACGGTTGTATCTGCCGATGAGCGTGAAGGGGGAATTAGAGCCACTTTAAATTTTGGCCATACCTTCGGTCATGCGATTGAATCTGGGCTTGGTTATGGCGAGTGGCTGCATGGCGAGGCGGTAGGCTGCGGCATGGTTATGGCGGCCAATCTGAGTGCCCGCTTAGGTCACATTAGCCAGGTCGATGCGGAGCGCCTGAAACAAATTATTAAATCAATGCACTTGCCCATCGTACCGCCAAAGCTAGGCGCAGAGCGCTTTATGGAATTAATGCAGGTGGATAAAAAGACGGAAGCGGGGCAAATTCGCTACATTACATTAGAGTCGATTTGCGCTGCGCGCATTCAGCAAGTGCCGGACACTACTGTTATTGAAACGCTCGCTGCTACTGGCGCAGCATAAGCAAACGAGGTTGTACTTATTTCAGTCCGATGGTTAGCGCCTGACCTGCTTGTGCACTAGCAAACTCGGATAAATCACTGAGCAACTCACGGCCGGTTTTGGTGTCGAGCCACAGCGGCTTTGCCATGCTACCTGCCCAGCGGTAATGAAAGCCGCCACACTTTGCGGCTACCCAGATTTCATGAAGGGGTGGCTGG
Source organism: Pseudomonadota bacterium (assembly GCA_041158405.1). Taxonomy (GTDB): domain Bacteria; phylum Pseudomonadota; class Gammaproteobacteria; order Burkholderiales; family Burkholderiaceae; genus Polynucleobacter. The sequence goes on along the minus strand of JBEBBK010000001.1, from coordinate 4,475 downwards.
GTGTTGACCACAATCACACTGCGATCCCGAAACTGAATGGTAATGACATTGCCCCCCTGTCGGGACACATCGAGATCCAAGTCGAGGAGATCATCGGCAGCTTCTAATGCCAGTTCGATGGACTCCAGCAGGTGCGCGCCCAACTGATGAAATTGCGAGTCATCAATTGCTTCTGCCGCTGGATTACTGGGCTTGGTGTTGGGCTGCTGCATGCTATATTCAATCATTCGTAATAAAGATAACCATGATAGCCATTCTAATCAGAGCACTGGGCATTGGACTTCTAATATCCCTCACGGGATGCGGGGTTAGAGGCCCACTGTACTTGCCTACGGTACCGCCTGCTCCCACTCCCCCCACTCAAGCTGAGCCCAAAGGCGTTTTATACCCGCCTAGTAGTCCCGCTAGCGCCAACCCACCAAAGCAATGACCGTCGATTCCCAATCCATCCCCCTGCCTCAGTTAGCTGGCTTTTCAGAGCGTGGCGGGCAGTGGTATGCCGAGGACGTTTCCTTGGCGAGCCTAGCGCAGCAATACGGAACGCCCCTCTACATTTACAGCAAGCGCGCAATTACAGAAGCCTATCAAGCCTACGATCGTGCCTGTGTAGATGCAAATGGCCAACGGCGTGCTCGCATCCACTTTGCGATGAAAGCCAATAGTAATTTAGCTATTCTCGATTGCTTGAAGCGCCTGGGGGCTGGCTTTGATTTGGTCAGTGGCGGTGAACTGGCCCGCGCCTTGGCGATTGGTGCCGAGGCCGCCAGTTTGGTATTTGCTGGAGTTGGTAAATCGGCGGCAGAGATTACGGCTGCAATGCAAGCTGGTGTGAAGTGTATTAATGTAGAGTCCATTGCTGAGCTACAGCAAATCAATCGCATTGCTACTGAACTGAATTGCCGCGCGCCCATTTCCTTGCGCGTTAATCCCGATGTCGATGCGCAAACACACCCTTATATTTCCACTGGACTCAAAGATAATAAGTTTGGCATTGCTTACCATGAGGTTCTGAAAACCTATCGCGAGGCAGCGCTCTTATCTCACATCGATATCGTCGGAATTGATTGCCACATTGGCTCGCAAATCACCAGTATCGCGCCCTACTTAGATGCCGTTGATAAAGTATTGGATTTGGTGGTTCATCTCAAAAAAGAGGGGATTGTCATTCACCACCTCGATTTAGGGGGTGGCCTTGGCATCTCTTATGGAGCCGAAACGCCTCCCGACATTACTGAATTTACTAACACCCTGCTGAATCACGTTGCCAAGCGCGGCTTTGCGCACCTAGATGTGGTCCTTGAACCGGGTAGATCCTTGGTTGGCAATGCGGGCGTTTTACTCACGCGCGTGGAGTACCTAAAACCCGGCACCGAAAAGAATTTTTGTATTGTGGATGCGGCGATGACCGAGTTAATGCGCCCCGCACTCTATGAGGCGTATCACGCGATTGTGCCGATTCAAGAAAAAGAGCTCCCGTCTCAGACCTATGATGTAGTGGGTCCGGTTTGCGAGTCGGGTGATTGGCTTGGTCGTGATCGCGACCTTGCAATTACGGAAGGCGATTATTTAGCTATCCTATCTGCTGGAGCCTACGGCTTTGTGATGTCCTCAAACTACAACACGCGGCCACGCCCTGCTGAGATCATGGTGGACGGCGACAAAGCCTATGTGATTCGTGAGCGTGAAAATGTGAACGATCTATTTGCGGGTGAACGCACCCTGCCTTAAAACAAAAACCCCGCACAGCATGCGGGGTTTTTTATTGGATGCGGTAGACGGGCTTAACGCAAACCAGCCATGTAATCTGATACTGCCTTGATTTCTACATCCGATAGTTTTCCTGCAATCGCAGTCATCTGTGCATTATTTTTACGGGTGCCATCACGGAAGTAACCCAGCTGTGCCGCTGAATAATCTGCCCACTGACCACTCATAAGCGGGTATTGCGCGGGAATACCAGCACCGTTCGGACTGTGGCATGCAGCGCACGCAGGAATACCTTTTTCTGCAATTCCGCCTGCATAAATTTGCTTACCCAATCCAATAGTCTCTTTATTTTGGGCAACGCCCAAGGAAACCGTTTGCTTACTTAAATACGCCGCAATATTGGCCATGTCTTGTTCTGTTAAAGCAGCCGACATGCCAGCCATAATGGCATTTGCTCGTGTGCCATCTTTGTAGTTTTTAAGTTGCTTAATGGTGTAAGCGCTGTGCTGGCCAGCCAATTTAGGCCATGCGCCGGCAGCACTCTTGCCTTCCGCACCGTGGCAGCTTGCGCAGCCGATTACTCCCCGCTGTGGGTCACCATTGGTATACAGCTTCTCCCCAATAGCTGCATCGGGTTTGGCTGGCTTAGTTGCAGGGCCGGCAGCAATGCTGGTGGCACTAAAGCCAAGGCTGGCGGCGGCCAAAAAGGCCATAACGCCAGAGCGAAAGCCGTTTAATTTGGAGATTTGAACAGATTGACGCATTATGTTTACCTTAACAAAAATTCCTAAGAGTGCATGGATAACGCCAAATTACCGACGCCCACCATTTCTTTCACTATTTTCCGTGATTTTACAATAGCCTGCACACATGTCTAAACTCTTTCAAGCGCGTTTCGCCACCACTGTAAACGACATCCACTGTTTACCTGAGCTTGGACTGCGTGAGGTTGCCTTTGCTGGGCGGTCAAATGCGGGCAAATCCACCGCCATTAATGTCCTGTGCAATCAAAAAAGGCTGGCTTTTGCCAGCAAAACCCCTGGGCGGACCCAGCACATCAATTATTTTGGGGTTTTTGCCAAAGAGGACTTATTGGCTTATTTGGTGGACTTGCCGGGATACGGCTATGCCGCCGTCAACCGAGAAACTAAATACCATTGGAATGGCCTTCTAAGCGACTATTTACAGCAACGTAACCCCTTGGTTGGCCTGATCCAGATTGTCGACGCTAGGAGAGGCATTACCGACTTGGATGAGCAAATGATTCAGTGGTTTGTGCCCACCGGCAAACCGATTCATATTTTGCTAAGTAAGTGCGACAAATTGAACAAAAGTGAGTGCCGTCACGCCCTTGAGGCAGTGACTAAGCAATTGCAGCAGTACGATCCGGACTTGGGCGACGGCGCTAAGGCATCTACCCGATTAACAGCGCAACTATTTTCGAGTACAAAGCGGATAGGGCTAGAAGAAGCCGATAAACTCATTCTTAGTTGGCTGTTTCCTGAGCCTGAAACCATTACTGCACCTTTAACTACCGATATACCCCATGAGCTCACTATTCCAGTTTCCCGCCCATAGACCCCGCCGGATGCGTCGCGATGATTGGTCGCGCCGTCTGATTCAAGAAAATACCCTGTCTTGTAGTGATTTGATCTACCCGGTATTTTTACTGGAAGGAACAAAGCAAACAGAAGCGGTGAAGTCCATGCCTGGCGTTAATCGGGTATCGCTCGATTTGCTGTTACCCGTTGCACAAGAATGCGTCACTTTAGGTATCCCTGTACTTGCTCTGTTTCCCGTCATCAGCAGCCAACTTAAAACCCCCGATGGGCAAGAAGCATTTAATCCGAATGGTCTCGTTCCGACTGCGGTGCGCGAGCTAAAAAAACACTTCCCTACTTTGGGCATCATGACCGATGTCGCACTCGATCCCTATACCAGCCACGGTCAAGATGGTATCTTGGATGATGCCCGCCGGATTCTGAACGATGAAACTACCGCCATCCTCGTAAAGCAAGCGGTCATGCATGCTGCTGCTGGCGTTGATATTGTGGCGCCCTCAGACATGATGGATGGCCGCATTGGCGCCATTCGTGCCGCACTTGAAAAGCAGAACTTGATTCACACGCGCATCATGGCCTACTCGGCAAAATATGCATCGGCATTTTATGGCCCATTTCGGGATGCAGTGGGTTCAGCCCAAAACCTCGGCAAAGCCGATAAAAAGACCTATCAAATGGATTTCGCCAATAGCGATGAAGCTTTGCGTGAACTCGCCCTTGATATCAGTGAAGGTGCCGATATGGTGATGGTCAAGCCCGGTATGCCCTACCTGGATATTGTGCGTAGGGCCAAAGATACCTTCGCCTATCCCACCTTTGCCTATCAAGTCAGCGGGGAATATGCCATGCTAAAAGCGGCAGCGCAGAACGGCTGGCTTGATCACGATGCGGTCATGATGGAATCGCTGATGGCGTTTAAACGCGCTGGTGCCGATGGGATATTGACTTACTTTGCACTCGAGGCTGCGCGCCTTCTCAAAGCAAATCCCTAAACAGTCTTACTTGCTTAGGGTGCTGCTGCGTTCAGTCGCAGCAAGAAGCGATCGGGCGGCATGAATCCTACTACGCGCTGATTGATCTGCTCCTCGCCCGCGGGATTAAATAGCAGAATGCCGGGCGGACCAAATAAACCATACTGTTTTAATAAAGCCTGGTGCTCGGCAGTATTGCGGGTGACATCGGCTTGTACCAAAATAAAGTCCTGCA